>NZ_JATABI010000037.1:0-43243 GCF_036533795.1 Vibrio sp. M250220
TAGCAGATGAAGAAGGTCGCCCTGTGTTTAAAACACTCATCACTAAAGAAGAACAAGCTGAATTAGACAAGCAAGTGGCAGAGTTTGTTAAAGACATTACGCCAAACATGTTCTTAGATGAAACGTCTCTAGAGCTCTTTTAGTCCCCCTACAAAGCCGCTCATCGAAGCTAACTCCTATCACTTAACGTGTTTGGAACGAAAACAGGGTAGCGAGTTTTAGTTATACGAACGGTCCTTGATTTGGGTCGTTTTTTGTCGCTGCCATCAGTTTATGGTGCGATGTAGGTATCGTGTGCCATTTCCCACAACGCCTTCACCAAGGGATTGTCTAATTGTGAACGGTTGCAGCACACTCCGAGTTTAAATGGCTTGATAGAGGCGACTTTGAGGCGCTGTATTTTCTCTTTCACCGGGCTATTGTTGATGACAACATCCGGTGCTATGCCAACACCACACCCCAAGGCCACCATACTAACAATCGCTTCATGCCCCGATACCTGTGCGTAAATGGTCGGTTTAATCTTCATCGCCTTAAACCACGCATTGGCACGGTCACGTGCCGTTCCTGATTCTGGAACAATAAAAGGGATCGCGGACCAATCTGGCTGGTCCTTCTGTAATTCTTCGGCAAAGTTACTGATCCCGGCTGGTGCAATAACTGAAAGGGGGATTTCACTGATGGTTTCGAATTCGATTCGAGCTGGCAGCTGTTCCGGTTTGGCAGAGATAGCAATATCTACTTCGTTGGCGAGAACTTTCTCTATGGCTTGTGCTGGATCGCCGGTAGAGAGTTTAAACTCGATAAATGGGTGTTGCAGACGAAACTCAGACAACAGTTCTGGCAAATGGCTATAGCTGGCGGTTACTGAACAGAATAAGCGAATTTCTCCTCTAAGCTCCTGCTCATGGCCTTTTAACTGAGCGTTATAGTTTTGCCACTCACCGAGAATTTTAAGTGCGACGGGGAGAAGCTTCTTGGCCGCAGGAGTGAGTTCGACACTACGGTTGTCACGCACAAAAAGAACCTGATTGGTATCACTCTCCAGCTTTTGAATCTGGCGACTTAGCGCTGAAGGGCTGATATGCATCGCAGAAGCCGTCTTAGCAAAGCTTTTACTATCACACAGGTGAATAAATAGCTGGAGACATTTAATGTTCATGAAATGGTCACACCTTTGTTGCATTAATTGCAATTACTAATTGTGAATATATCACTTTCGGCAACAGTCTGTCTGTTTTAGTATGAACTCATTCGGTACTAGAGCTACCGACCTCAACGGAAAAATTCTTTAAAGGAGCGCCCATATGGCTAACTATTTCAATACTTTAAACCTACGCGAGCAGCTAGATCAATTAGGTCGTTGTCGTTTCATGGATCGCAGCGAATTCGCGACTGAAGCGGATTACTTGAAAGGTAAAAAAGTCGTTATCGTTGGTTGTGGTGCTCAAGGCCTAAACCAAGGTCTCAACATGCGTGACTCAGGTCTCAACGTCGCGTACGCACTACGTCAGGCTGCGATTGATGAGCAACGTCAGTCATACAAAAATGCAAAAGAAAATGGCTTTGAAGTAGACAGCTACGAGAACCTAATCCCTGACGCAGATCTTGTGATCAACCTAACGCCAGACAAGCAGCACACTAACGTAGTAGAAACAGTCATGCCGCTAATGAAAGAAGGGGCAGCACTAGGTTACTCACACGGTTTCAACGTAGTTGAAGAAGGTATGCAAATCCGTAAAGACCTAACGGTTGTCATGGTTGCACCTAAATGTCCAGGTACAGAAGTTCGTGAAGAATACAAACGTGGCTTTGGTGTACCAACACTGATCGCTGTTCACCCAGAAAATGATCCTAAAGGTGAAGGCTGGGATATCGCGAAAGCATGGGCAGCTGGTACAGGCGGTCACCGCGCGGGTTGTCTAGAGTCTTCATTTGTTGCTGAAGTTAAGTCTGACCTTATGGGTGAGCAAACTATTCTATGTGGCATGCTACAAGCAGGCTCTATCGTTTCTTACGAGAAAATGGTTGCTGACGGTATTGACCCGAGCTACGCAGGTAAACTTCTGCAATACGGTTGGGAAACCATCACAGAAGCACTGAAGTTTGGTGGCATCACACACATGATGGATCGTCTATCGAATCCAGCAAAAATCAAAGCATTTGAGCTTTCTGAAGAGCTAAAAGAGCTAATGCGTCCGCTATACAACAAGCACATGGATGACATCATCACTGGTCATTTCTCAAGTACTATGATGGCTGACTGGGCTAATGATGACGCGAACCTACTTGGCTGGCGTGCTGAGACAGGCGAAACAGCATTCGAAAACTACCCAGCAGGGGACGTTGAGATCTCTGAACAAGAGTATTTCGACAACGGTATCCTAATGGTTGCAATGGTTCGTGCAGGTGTTGAGCTCGCATTCGAAGCGATGACAGCATCAGGCATCATTGATGAGTCTGCGTACTACGAGTCTCTACACGAACTACCGCTAATTGCTAATACGGTTGCACGTAAGCGTCTATACGAAATGAACGTTGTTATTTCAGACACGGCTGAATACGGTAACTACCTATTTGCAAACGTAGCAACACCGCTACTGCGTGAGAAATTCATGCCTTCAATTGGTACTGACGTAATCGGTCGTGGCTTAGGTGAAACATCTAACCAAGTCGATAACGCGCGTCTTATCGAAGTTAACGATGTTATCCGTAACCACCCAGTTGAATACATTGGTGAAGAGCTACGTGGTTACATGACTGATATGAAAAATATCGCGGTAGGCGGCTGATCTGTTTAGCTTAGAATCTCTAATTTGCGTTATCTGTTAACGTAAATTAGGCAAGAACTCCGGGTAGACTGGGGTCAATAAATACAACATAAAACACAACATCTAATCAAAAAGCTTGGTCTCCGTAGACCAAGCTTTTTTTTAAGAACGCTTTGCTTCTCGCTATTCTTTCTCGCTTAACTTCTCTTCTAGATCAGCCAGCTTTTTTTCCATTTCAGTAAGCTTCTGACGAGTACGCAGTAGAACCTGAGTTTGGACATCGAACTCTTCACGGCTAACAACGTCTAGTTTGTTCAGTTGGCCTTGAATAACCTGACGCACTTTTTGGTCAACGTCTGCGCCAAGCTCTTTTACTGGTGTTGGCATAGAGTCGTGAATTTGTTTAGCAATTTGCTCTAGTTTCTTTGGATCAAACATGTGACTAAAACTCCTTTCAATTTGCCCTCATTCTATGTAATTGATACGGGAAAGTCGCTATTTGGATAGTAAAAATTCGAAGCGACCATCAGTGAATGTGCCCAATAAAAAAAAGGCCACCGAAGTGACCTTTTTCATTTACTCAAGATTATTTGCTTTCTGACAGTTCACGCTGAGCCGCTTTCGCTTCATCAACTCGTGCCAGCTTTTCCAAATCTTTATCTTCTACAAACACAGGCAGTGGCTTGTGTTTCTCAGCTAGGTAGCTGTAGATAACAGGTAGTACAAACAGCGTAAAGATAGTACCGATTGCTAGACCAGCAACGATTACGATACCAATACTAAAGCGCTGAGCAGCACCAGCACCTGTTGCGTACATTAGCGGGATAAGACCAGCAATCATCGCTGCTGTTGTCATTAGGATAGGGCGTAAACGTACTTTCGCCGCTTCCATTACCGCCTCAGTCTTACTGAGTTTGTTGTGTAGCTGCTCTTCTTTCGCGACTTCACAGATCAAGATGCCGTGCTTGGTGATCAGACCAACCAGCGTGATTAGACCTACCTGAGAGTAGATGTTCATCGTTGCTGCACCCCAAGCTAGAGCGATCAGAGCACCACAAATCGCGAGGGGCACCGACACCATGATAACCAATGGATCTTTTAGTGATTCAAACTGAATCGCCAGAACCAAGAAGATGATCGCTAGTGCTAGACCAAAGGTAGCGTAAAGTGCGCTACCCTCTGTTACGTACTGACGTGCTTCACCCATGTAGTCATGGTTGTAACCACTTGGCAGCTTGTCGGCTGCGATACCTTCGAACCAGTTGATTGCATCACCCATTGCAGTGCCTGGTGCAGGAACCGCACCCACAGTCGCAGAGTTAAGCTGGTTGAAGTGAGGGAGAGAGCGAGGCTCTGCCACAACATCAATAGTAATCAAGCTGCCTAGAGGTACTGCTTTGCCATTGGCCGAGCGTACGTAGTAGTTGTTCATCGACTCTGGGTTTAGACGCCACTTACGTTCAACCTGAGGAATAACCTCGTAAGAACGACCATTCAGGTCGATACGGTTTACGTAACCGTCAGCCATCATAGTACTTAGCGTAATACCAATGTCTTGCATTGTGACGCCGTATGCACCCGCTTTGTCTTTGTCGATGTTGATTTTCATCGTTGCAGAGTCGTAGTTCAGATCGAGATCTGAATAAACGAACATAGGGCTAGACTTCACTTCAGTCAGTACGTCTGTCGCGATAGAGAATAAACTTTCAAACGCATTTGGTGTGGTGATAACGAACTGAATCGGTAGACCTGAACCCGCGCCTGGTAGTTCTGGCATCTGGAAAGCAGTAACCGCCATACCTGGGACATTTTTAACTAGGCCACCTACGCGGTTTGCGACTTCAGACTGACTCGCTTCACGCTCACTCCAAGGTACCATTGATGCAATACCAAACGCTTGGTTCGAGTTAGGTACACCAGTAAACACCTGGGCAAACGCAACTTCTGGTTGGTCAGATAGAATCGTGTTCACGTCATTCATGGTGTTCTGCATAAAGTCTAAGTTTGCGTTAGACGGCGCAGTACCCATCAACATCACAACGCCTTTATCTTCCGATGGTGCAAGTTCACTTGGGATGAACTTGAACAGCATAGGCAGACTGGCGAATACAATGACAGCAAAGCCAATGACAACAGGACGATGCTGCATAACTGCTGCAAGCATCTTCGCGTAGCGATTAGTCATACCATCCAGTATGTGGTGAACTTTCTGCTCAAACTTGCTTGGCTCTTCGTTAGCTTTGAGCATTTTTGAACACATCATTGGCGATAGTGTTAGTGCCACGATACCAGATACGAACACCGAGCCTGCCAGAGTTAATGCGAACTCTTTAAATAGTGAGCCAGTAATACCGCCCATTAACGCGATTGGCGCATATACCGCACCTAGCGTGAGTGTCATGGCAATAACAGGCACTGCGATTTCACGCGTACCTATGATGGCTGCACGGAACGGAGACTCACCCAACTTGATGTGGCGGTCGACGTTCTCCAGAACAACGATCGCATCATCTACTACCAGACCGATCGCCAGTACCATTGCCAGTAGTGTCATCAGGTTCCACGAGAACCCCATACCTTGCATGACCATCGCTACACCGATTAGTGAAAGCGGGATAGTCACGATAGGGATGATGACCGCACGGAACGAACCTAGGAACAGGGTGATCACGATAAGTACGATAACCGCTGCTTCAACAATCGTTTTGATTACTTCATTGATGGACTCATTGATTGCAATCGTTGAGTCATACATGATGTTCATCTTGATTGTACTTGGTAGGTTACGCTCTAACTGAGGTAACAGGTCTAGTACATCTGCAGCAATATTGATCGGGTTAGCACTTGGTGCTGCGTTGATTGCTGCAACAACCGCTTCCTGACCGTTAGCACTTGCGCGGTAAACGTCGTGACTTTTCTCTAGCGTTACTTTAGCGATATCGCTTAGGCGAGTTACATCGCCTTCGTCTGTACTAATAACAAGATTCGACAACTCATCAACGTTTGATACCTGAGTATCCGCGCTACCGTTGTACAGAACATATTCACCAACTGCTTGACCTGTCGCTGACTGATAGTTGTTGGCATTCAGTACGGCCATTACATCCGTAGCGGTAAGACCCAACGCAGCCATTTTTGATGGATCTAGCCAGATACGCAGTGCGTATTTCATACCACCGTACAAATCAACTTTAGATACACCATTTACGGTGAACAACTGAGGGTTAATTACACGCTCAAGGTAGTCAGTGATTTGGCTTGAAGAGAGTTCATCACTGGTGAAACCGATGTAAAGAACCGCGGTTGTTGAACCCGTAGACATAGTAACGGTTGGGTCTTCGGCCTCTTTAGGAAGCTGAGAACGAACCGAGTTAGTCTTTGCTAGAACATCTGACAGTGCCGCATTTGGATCCGTATTTAACTTCATGTTGACGGTAATGGTTGATTTACCCAAAACCGATTGTGAAGTCATATAGTCGATATTGTCTGCTTGTGCGACCGCTTGCTCCAAAGGCTGAGTAATAAAGCCTTGGATTAGGTCTGCACTCGCACCGTAGTAACTGGTCGAAACCGTAACTACCGTATTCGTCATTTCAGGGTATTCACGGACCTGCATTTTGAAGATTGCTTGTAAACCAAGCAGCGCAATCAAAAAGCTGATCGATACCGCTAAAACTGGACGTTTAATAAAAACATCAGTAAAGCGCATGAGGCCTCCAGTTACAGCATTGGTGTTTCAGCTGGTGGAGTAGTTGCATCGCTTTCTACTACACGAACTTTAGCGTGGTTGCTTAGACGCACTTGACCTGAAGTAACCACAACATCACCTGGTTTAACACCTTCAAGGATGTGTGCGATATCTTGAGTGCGTTCACCCACTTTTACGACTTGCTGTATTACGCGCTTTTCACCATCTTTATCTGAAATGATGTAGACGTTGTCGCCGTATAACGTAAATGTGATTGCGGTTTGAGGCAGAGTCACTTGGTTTTCAAGCTTAGGCAGGATGATATTTGCACGAGCAAACATACCGCTACGTAGCTGGCCATCACTGTTTGGAATATCTGCCTGAACTTGAATCAGACCACTTTGGATATTTACCGCAGGCTCGATTGCTGAAATAGAACCTTTAAATGGTTTTTCAGGGTAAGCATCAACAAAGATATCGACTTCTTGGTCAAGTGAAATACGAGAAATGTCCGTTTGTGGAACCGTAAAGCGCAGACGCATAACGCTAGTATCTTCTAAACGTACGATATCAGTACCAGCTTGCAGGTATTGACCTAGGTAAACATTACGAATACCTACGACACCAGCAAATGGCGCTTTGATTTCACGGCGGTCAATTGAAGCTTTTAGACTTTCAATATCTGCTTGAAGAGAGAAGTAGTTAGCTTCTGCTTCATCGTAGGCTTCTTTAGAGATAGAACCTTTAGTGAATAGACCTTTGTAGCGCTTGTATTTCGCTTCAGCCGCAGGTAAGCGAGCCTGAGAGCTCTTTAGATTCGCTTTTTCTACCGCAGAATCGAGTAACACCAGTGGTTGGCCTTCTTGAACTTGAGTACCGGATTCAAATGCGATTTTATCAATGACACCGCTGGTTTCATTGGCAACCGTAACACCTTGGTTAGGTTCAATAAAACCAATGGCTTCAATGACAGGAACCCAATCAACCGGTTTGACATCTGTAACGGTGACAGGAAACTCTGGCTCGGGGCGATTAGCCATATACTCGGCAATCTTCTGTTGTTTAAATAAGTTGAAACCTATCACGCTGCCAAACAGCAGTACCGCGATAAGAAGCATAAAGAATGTCCACTTTTTCATTCTGATAAGAACTCCAAATTAGTGTTTTGTAATCGCATCCCAACTGGCTTCAATAGCGGCTTCAATCGCTTTTTCATCCAGGTGGTAATATCCGAGAGATTGTTTACGTGCCAGAGTGACGCTAACCTCAAGACTGAGAGCAGCAAGTACTGGATTTTCCAAAGGTTTAAATATCCCTTGTTCACGCCCTTCTTCAAACAGTTGTTCGACTTTGCTGAACATCGCGCGCTCAAGCTCTTTAGTTTCATGGCTACGAACACATGGTAAAGAGTCATATTGAGCTCGATTTTTCAAAGTGCTGATATTCGACCCTGACAAATCGAAAATGTTTAACCACATTTTTCGAAAACGCTGTTTGAGAGTCATTTCGTTCGTAACACCTTGCTGAATAGTCTCGGCATTGCGTTGAACGACAGCTAGGCGAACTTGCAGCAAGAGATCTTCTTTGTCTGAAAAGTAGCGATAAATTGTGCCCGCAGCTACACGAGCCTCTTTAGCTAGCTTTTGCATGGATAGTCCCTGAAATCCTGATTCTGCAATCAGTTTTTCAGCGGCATCCATGATCTTTTGCCTTTTATCTACGTTGAGTTCAGAGTCAGACATATTCTACATTGATCTGGTTGTGAATGAACGTTCATTCATTATAATGCAAAAGGGATGGTTATATGCAACAAATTATTTAGCTAACTAAGCAAAATTCTTGTTGTTGAGAGCATAGCAATCACTGTGTTGCAGCATTATTATAGTCACCATTTGAATTATTCACCTGAGAACACGATGAAGCTGAATCCAAATCAAGACGAAGCGGTAAAGTATGTATCTGGTCCATGCCTAGTATTAGCGGGCGCGGGTTCAGGTAAGACGCGCGTGATTACCAATAAAATCGCTTATTTGGTCCAGCAGTGTGGCTACAAGGCTCGTAACATTGCCGCTGTGACCTTTACGAATAAAGCCGCCCGGGAAATGAAAGAACGGGTTGGCCAGACATTGGGTAAGCAAGAATCAAAGGGGTTGATGGTCTCGACTTTTCATACCCTTGGTCTCAACATCATTAAACGCGAATACAAAGCGCTCGGTTTAAAAGCAGGTTTTTCTCTGTTTGATGATCAGGACCAAATGGCATTACTGAAAGAGCTGACAGAGAAACAGCTCGATGGTGATAAAGACCTGTTACGCCAATTGTTGAGCACTATTTCGAATTGGAAGAACGACATGTTGACGCCGGAGCAAGCAAAAGCTCAGGCGAAAGGTGAGCAGCAACAACTGTTTGCGTTCTGCTTTGAGATGTATCAGAAACAGATGAAAGCCTATAACGCGCTCGACTTTGATGATCTGATTTCATTGCCAGTATTGCTACTAAAAACCAATCAAGAAGTTCGTCAGCGTTGGCAAAATAGAATTCGTTACTTGTTGGTGGATGAGTACCAAGACACCAACACTAGCCAATATGATTTGGTCAAACTTATCGTAGGTGAACGTGGACGCTTAACCGTGGTTGGTGATGATGACCAGTCAATTTACTCATGGCGTGGAGCAAAGCCTCAAAACCTTGTCCTGCTTGGTGAAGACTTTCCGAATCTTCGTTTGATTAAGTTAGAGCAAAACTACCGATCAACGAGCCGCATCCTGAGAGCGGCGAATATTTTAATCGCCAACAATCCACACGTTTATGAAAAATCGTTGTTCTCTGAAATTCCAGATGGGGAAAAACTCAAAGTCCTACTGGCTAAGAATGAAGATCATGAAGCGGAACGTGTCACGGGCGAACTGATTGCTCATAAGTTTCTTAATCGGACCGATTACAAGGACTATGCTGTTCTTTATCGTGGTAATCACCAGTCACGCTTAATTGAAAAGTCGTTGATGCAAAACCGTGTGCCGTACAAGCTCTCGGGAGGAACGTCATTTTTTGCCCGCGCAGAAATTAAAGACATCATGGCATACCTGAGAATGTTGGTGAATCCTGATGATGACAATGCATTTTTGCGCATTGTGAATACGCCAAGACGTGAAATTGGTCCAGTAACTTTAGAAAAACTGGGCAGTTATGCCAACATGCGCGGCAAAAGCTTATTTGACGCAAGTTTCGAAATGGGCTTAGAGCAAACGCTCTCAGGGAGAGGGCTAGAAAACCTACGTCGCTTTACGACTTGGTTGGTTAAAATTGCGGATCAGGCTGAGCGTGGCGATACCGTCGAGGCAGTACGCTCTTTGGTTCGAGACATTAACTATGAAGATTGGTTATACGAAACGTCGTCGAGTCCGAAAGCGGCAGAAATGCGCATGAAGAACGTCTCCGATCTGTACTCTTGGATAGTGGCGGATCTTGAAGGTGACAACTATGACCAAGAAGAGAAAAGCCTTAAAGAGGTGGTTCAGCGTTTGACCCTGCGTGACATGATGGAGCGTGGTGAAGAGGACGATGATAGCGATGCGGTTCAACTGATGACATTGCATGCCTCTAAAGGTCTGGAATTTCCTTATGTTTACTTAATTGGTAGTGAAGAGGGGATACTGCCACATCAAACCAGCATAGATGAAGACAATGTCGAGGAAGAGCGCCGTTTGATGTACGTAGGTATTACCCGAGCTCAGCGAGAGCTGACTTTTACCATGTGCAAGGAGCGCCGACAGTTTGGTGAGTTGATTAAGCCGACTCAAAGTCGATTCTTAGATGAACTACCTTTTGACGACGTTGAGTGGGAACAAACGAAGAAACCAGTCTCTGCCGAAGAACGGATGGCAAAAGGCCAAGCACATATCGCCAATCTAAGAGCGATGTTCAAAAAGTAGCAAAAACAAAAAAGGCTTGGACAATCCAAGCCTTTTCCATCTTATCGATATAGAACGGTTTATAGATCTTTAATCATGTGCTCAATTGCAGCGATGATTTCGTCATCTGAACAGTCCATACATGAACCTTTAGCAGGCATCGCATTGAAGCCATTTATTGCGTGGTTAGTTAGCACGTCTTTACCTTGAGCGATACGCGGAGCCCAGTCACCAGCATCACCGGTTTTTGGTGCACCACTTACGCCTGAAGAGTGACAAGCGATACAGAAAGTACCGTACACTGTCGCACCGTCGCGTGGACCAGTAGGTTCAGCTTTCACTGGCTCTGCGCCTGCAAGATAGACATCACCAACAGGTTTGATACGTTCTGCAATTGCATCATATTCTTCTTGGCTTACGCTGGCTGCAAAAGAGGCGCTAGAAAAAGTAATCGCAGCGACCAAAGCGGTTAATAATTTTCGAGACATATCCATTAAACTCACTTTACATTCCTGAAGGTAAGTTCGTGCTTACCTATTATTAGATTGTGACTGACCAACAGCCCTTCATAAGATGATTTGCTGTTAAATCAATGTAAATAATGGGTGATTATATCCTGATAACTTGTTGCAATAAACAACAAGTTAACCGCATCAAGGGGTATATCTGGTGGGAAATAGGGGTTTATCACACTTTAATTGCCCAAAAAGGCACCAAACGATAAAAAAAGTTGAAAAAGTACTAGACGACATTGTGTGATATACGTATTATTCCACTCCGCCGATAGGGCATGCGCCCGTAGCTCAGTTGGATAGAGCGTTGGCCTCCGGAGCCAAAGGTCGAAGGTTCGAATCCTTTCGGGCGTGCCATTCGTCTAAAGGTGTATCGGTAAAAATTTCAGTGGTGGCTATAGCTCAGTTGGTAGAGCCCCGGATTGTGATTCCGGTTGTCGCGAGTTCAAGTCTCGTTAGCCACCCCATTATTTGCTCGGTGAATAGCGCAGCTTGGTAGCGCATCTGGTTTGGGACCAGAGGGTCGGGGGTTCGAATCCCTCTTCACCGACCACTATCTTAGTTTATGGCTACATTAAAGCGGTAAACCTAAAATTGATGGTGGCTATAGCTCAGTTGGTAGAGCCCCGGATTGTGATTCCGGTTGTCGCGAGTTCAAGTCTCGTTAGCCACCCCATTATTATGGTAGCTTTGCTTCCATTCTTGATGAAAGTCGAGATAAAACACAAGTCGGTGAATAGCGCAGCTTGGTAGCGCATCTGGTTTGGGACCAGAGGGTCGGGGGTTCGAATCCCTCTTCACCGACCATTATTGAAGCCCTAGTCGAAAGACTAGGGCTTTTCTACTTTCTGAAGTCTGAACTTTGTACCGAACCCGAGTAGGGGTTCGTCCGATGTTGAGAATATGGCTCTTCACCGACCATTATTGAGAAGCCCTGGTCGAAAGACTAGGGCTTTTTTGCATCTCAAGGATTTTTTTAAGGACCCGCAGTGGGGGTTCGTCCGATGTTCAGAATATGGCTCTTCACCGACCACTATTGAAGCCCTAGACTGGCCGTCCGCGCCGAAAGACTAGGGCTTTTCTACATCTCAAAGATTGCTTTTCATCCCTTAACATTGCCTTCAATAGAGCTCAGAGAAATAGTGAGTAAACCAACAAACTACCGCTATATACTCCAACTCATCAGTTTGTATTATTCCTATTTTAATGTGAGTAAATTTCGCACAAAAACAGCAGTGTTTTAGTCTGACTTTGTGTGATTTATTTATTATAAGCTTCGCCT
Source organism: Vibrio sp. M250220 (assembly GCF_036533795.1). Lineage (NCBI taxonomy): Bacteria > Pseudomonadati > Pseudomonadota > Gammaproteobacteria > Vibrionales > Vibrionaceae > Vibrio > Vibrio sp. M250220. Next base: position 12,165 of record NZ_JATABI010000037.1, read on the forward strand.
TTGTGGCTTTAATTTGTGATTTGATTCGGCTTTTTATTCTTTGACTGGTGTTTTGTTTTTATTTTGTTAAAGCGCTCAAAGGTTGATTGCGTGAATTTTTATTCTATTGTTGTTTTGGCTTTCTTATAACCAAAAGCTGTATTAAATAACTATAGGCATTTAAAAATAAGCCTTTTTAGCGCGTTTTTAAGATTTTTGAATTGAGCAATGATCTAGTGTGATTGCATATTTATTTCCTAAAACTGCTTGCTTCTTGTTCTATTTCGACTTTTTATCCTATATTTGTTGCTTTTCTGTGAATTTTTTGCCAAATTGATGAGCTTATAAATTACCAGAACGCTATACCTAATTTTGGTATCGAAACCTAGGTATAGGACTGGTATGAATGGATTCACTTTTCAGACAGGGCAGAAAGCTGCCAAAGCAGTAGAGGTCTGGTAATGTCACTTTTAGAAGTTAAAAACCTTCGAATAGAGTACCCTTCGCGTCATGGTGTTCATGCCGCAGTTAAATCTCTCTCATTCAATATCGAACGTGGTGAAATCGTCGGCGTAGTGGGCGAGTCAGGCGCGGGCAAATCGACCGTTGGAAATGCGGTTATCGATCTATTAAGCCCCCCTGGGCGAATTGCAAGCGGCGATGTTTATCTAGATGGTGAGTTGATTTCTGGACTAAGTCCGGAGCAGATGCGCAGTGTTCGCGGTTCAAAAATTGGATTTATTTTCCAAGATCCAATGACTTCTCTAAACCCACTATTTACCGTTGAGCAGCAGTTGAAAGAAACCATTCATGCCAACATGAAGGTAACGGATGAGGAAGCCTATAAGCGTGCGCTTTCTCTAATGCAGCAGGTGGGTATTCCACAACCAGAAAACCGTTTGAAACAGTATCCGCACCAGTTCTCTGGTGGTATGCGTCAGCGCGTTGTGATTGCGATTGCGCTTGCGGGTGAGCCAGACTTGATCATTGCCGATGAACCAACGACGGCATTAGACGTTTCTATTCAAGATCAGATCCTATCGCTTATTCGTGAGTTGTGTATCAAGAACAACGTTGGTTGTATGTTGGTAACACACGATATGGGTGTGGTTTCCAACGTGACTGATCGCGTTGCGGTTATGTATCGTGGTGACTTGGTTGAGTTTGGTCCTACGACAAAAGTACTTGGCGACCCTGATCACGCCTATACACGCAGTTTGATTTCTGCGGTTCCACGTTCAGATATGAAGCTGGATCGCTTTCCATTGGTAAGTTACATCGAAGAAGCTCAAGAAATGGAGCCGCTAGATGTGAAAAATCACTGGCTAGGTCAAAGTCAGGATCACCGTCAATACACTGGCTCTCTGCTTAGTGTAGAAAACGTAAATCTACGTTTTGTGACGAAAGATTCGTTATTTGAAAGTCGTCGTGAATATGTTCAAGCATCTAACAACGTCAGTTTTGAAGTATTTGAAGGTGAAACATTTGGTCTAGTTGGTGAGTCTGGTTCGGGCAAATCGACGATTGCACGTGTCATCGCTGGTTTGTATGCGCCTAACTCAGGCAAGGTAACATTCGAAGGGATCGACTTAACATCACTGAAATCAGAGAAAGAGCGTCGTCCTTTACGCCGTCAGATGCAGATGGTGTTTCAGAATCCATACACTTCAATGAATCCGCGTATGAAGATTTTCGATATCATCGCAGAGCCGATTCGTTTCCATAAGTTGACTAACAGTGAAGCAGAAACCAGACAGATCGTTAACGATCTACTTGATCACGTTGGTCTAGGTCAGATGGCTGGGGTGAAATACCCACATGAATTTTCAGGCGGTCAGCGTCAGCGTATTTCGATTGCCCGTGCACTTGCGACGCGCCCGCGTCTGCTAATTTGTGATGAACCGACATCGGCACTCGATGTGTCGGTACAGGCACAGATACTCAACCTACTTAAAGATTTACAAGACGAGTTGAACCTTACCATGCTGTTTATCAGTCACGACTTGCCAGTCATTCGCCAGATGTGCGATCGAGTGGGTGTGATGCAAATGGGGACATTATTGGAAGTTGCCCCAACTGAGCAGCTGTTTAGAACACCTCAGCACGAATACAGTAAACAACTGATTTCTTTAATGCCTGAATTTACAGGCTTAAGAGAAGAAGTAAAAACGGCGTAAGTCGTAAGTCTTTCCCGTCTACATCGGTTGACGGGACATAAACAGAAGCAAATACAACAACTAGGGATGAATCCCGCATAAGGAGTTATGCATGAAAACCATGAAAAGCAAACTAGCAGTGGCTTTGATGGCAGCAGGCTTAAGCTTTAGCGCAGCTGCAGCAGATATCACCGTCGCGTATGACGCAGATCCAGTATCACTTGACCCGCATGAGCAGCTATCTGGCGGCACACTGCAAATGTCTCACATGGTGTTTGATCCACTAGTTCGTTACACACAAAAGTTAGATTTTGAACCTCGTCTTGCTGAAAAATGGGAACGTGTTGATGAGACAACATTCCGTTTCACATTGCGTCAAGGCGTTAAGTTCCACTCTGGTAACGAGCTAACGGCAGATGACGTGGTTTGGACGTTTGAGCGTCTGAAAAATTCTCCAGACTTTAAAGCTATCTTTGAACCATATGAAAAGATGGTCAAAGTAGACGACTACATAGTTGAACTTGTTTCTAAGGGTGCTTACCCACTGGTTCTTCAAACTGCGACTTACATCTTCCCAATGGACAGCAAGTTCTACTCAGGTACAACGGCTGACGGTAAAGATAAAGGCGAAGTTGTGAAGCACGGTAACTCATTCGCTTCGACCAACGTTTCTGGTACAGGTCCATTCATCGTTACTTCTCGTGAGCAAGGCGTAAAAGTTGAGTTTGAACGCTTCCCAGGTTACTGGGACAAAGAGTCTAAAGGTAATGTTGATAAGCTAACTCTTGTTCCAATCAAGGAAGATGCAACTCGCGTAGCGGCTCTTCTTTCTGGTGACGTAGATATGATCGCGCCTGTAGCACCAAATGACCACAAGCGTGTAGAAGAGGCGAAAAACGTAAACCTAGTAACACTACCAGGTACACGTATTATCACCTTCCAAATGAACCAAAACAGTAACGAAGCACTTAAAGATGTTCGCGTTCGTCAGGCGATTGTTCATGCAATCAACAACGAAGGCATTGTTCAGAAAATCATGAAAGGTTTCGCGACTGTTGCTGGTCAACAAGGCCCTGAAGGCTACGCAGGTTACAGTGCAGATCTAGTGCCTCGTTATGATCTGAAGAAAGCGAAAGCTCTAATGAAGGAAGCGGGCTACGAAGATGGCTTTACGCTAACGATGATGGCGCCAAACAACCGTTACGTGAACGATGCGAAAATTGCTCAGGCTGCGGCAGCTATGCTATCTAAGATTGGCATTAAGGTTGATCTAAAAACTATGCCTAAAGCGCAATACTGGCCAGAGTTTGATAAGTGTGCGGCAGACATGCTGATGATTGGTTGGCACTCAGATACAGAAGATTCAGCGAACTTCTCTGAGTTCCTAACAATGACTCGCAACGAAGAAACAGGTAAAGGTCAGTACAACTGTGGCCACTACTCAAACGCTGAAGTTGACAAGCTGGTTATGGATTCAAACGTAGAAACGGATCCAGCTAAGCGTGCGCAAATGCTTCAGAAAGTGGAAGCGACTCTGTACAACGAAGCTGCGTTTGTTCCTCTACACTGGCAGAACCTAGCATGGGGTGCCAAATCTAATGTAGATATCGCTCCAATCGTGAATGCGATGGACTTCCCTTACTTCGGTGACCTAGTCGTTAAATAAGTTGAAGTAAGTAGGGCATCTGCGTCATGCAGATGCCCGCTAATTTTTGGTGCTTAACTTTGTTTCAGTCGGGTTAAGTGCCATTTTTAAGACTGAAGATTGCGACCAGCAGCCCTCTTCGCCCAGTCGGTGAAAGGGATTCGGGTTCGCAGACTGAAATCTATGGAAAGTTAAGGGGCAAGGAATGTTTTCGTTTCTGGTCAAGCGCCTGTTTCAGGCACTGATAGTGATGTTTGTGATCAGTCTAGTGGCGTTTGCCATTCAGGATAACCTCGGCGACCCATTGCGTGAGCTTGTTGGTCAATCAGTTTCGGAAGCTGAGCGTCAAGCTCTGCGTGACGAGCTGGGTCTGAATGATCCCTTCATTACAAAATACACTCGCTTTGTAACCTCTGCGCTACAAGGTGATTTAGGTACTTCTTATTTCTTCAAACGCCCTGCGGTTGAAGTCATTCTAGATAAGCTGGTTGCAACGCTTGAGCTGGTATTTGGCGCAACGGTGATTATCGTTGCTTGTTCGATTCCATTGGGTGTTTACTCTGCCATTCACCCAAAAAGTATATTGACCAAAGTGGTGATGGCTTTCAGTAGCATTGGCATATCGATTCCGGTGTTCTTGACCGCAATTATGCTGATGTACGTCTTCTCGATAGAGCTAAACTGGTTACCATCTTATGGTCGAGGGGAGACGGCAAATGTTCTAGGCTGGGAGTCTGGATATTTTACTCTCGACGGCTTAGCGCACCTGATCTTGCCATGTATCGCGCTCGCATCAATCATGCTACCTCTGTTTATTCGTCTTGTACGTTCTGAAATGCTTGAAGTACTAAGCTCGGAATACATCAAGTTTGGTAAAGCGAAAGGTCTGGCTCTGAATAAAATTTATTACCAGCACGCATTGAAGAACACCATGCTACCTGTACTTACCGTAGGTGGTGTACAGATTGGTACTATGGTTGCGTATACCATCTTGACTGAAACGGTTTTCCAATGGCCTGGTACAGGTTTCCTTTTCCTAGAGGCAATCAACCGCGTTGATACACCACTTATCACAGCGTACGTCATTTTTGTTGGTCTGATTTTCGTGGTAACCAACACCATTGTTGATTTGCTGTATGGCATCATCAACCCGACGGTAAACCTGACAGGTAAAGGAGCATAATCATGAGTCAAACAGCAGCTGCTCCTTCTCATTGGGAGCGTTTCAAACAATCGGATTTCTTGTATTACTTCAAACGCGATAAAGTTGCGATGGCGAGCTTTACTGTGTTTATGATGTTTTTAGTCATGGCGTTAGCCGCACCTGTATTGGCACCGACAGACCCTTACGATCTTGCCTCCATCGATATCATGGATTCTGAACTGCCGCCATCTTGGATGGACGGTGGTGACGAGCGCTTTGTTCTTGGTACTGATGAGCAGGGGCGTGACATCCTTTCTACAATCCTATACGGCTCTCGTCTATCGCTGACTATCGGCTTTCTAGCAGTAGGCTTGCAGTTAGTTCTTGGTATCATAATTGGTCTATCAGCAGGTTACTTCGGTGGACGTATTGATAGCTTCTTGATGCGTTTCGCTGATGTGCAGCTATCTTTCTCAACCATGATGGTTGCTATCATCGTTTCTGCTATCTTTAAGGCGAGTTTTGGTAGTGACTTCTACAGTCAATATGCGGTGGTGATGCTGGTGGTTATCATCGGTGTGGCTGAGTGGCCACAATACGCACGTACGATTCGTGCTTCCGTGCTTGCCGAGAAGAAGAAAGAGTACGTAGAAGCGGCACGTGTAATGGGCTTTAAAGCACCACGTATCATGTTCCGCCATATTCTGCCGAACTGTCTGTCGCCGATCTTGGTTATCTCTACCGTTCAGGTGGCAAACGCTATCATGTCTGAAGCGGCACTTTCGTTCCTAGGTTTGGGTCTGCCGGTAGACCAACCTTCACTGGGTGCCTTGATTAGTATTGGATTTAACTACATTTTCTCTGGTGCATGGTGGATTACAGCCTTCCCAGGTATCGTACTGGTTACATTGGTACTGGTTATCAATCTACTTGGTGACTGGTTACGTGATGTATTTAACCCAAAAATCTACAAAGGGTGATCCAAGCCTAAGATTTGGCGAGAAAAAACTCACTAAACTAAGGGTCGTAATCTATTACGGCTCTTTTTTTGCGTTCTCACTTTCAGGGCAGTAAAACCTCTACTGCGTCACTATAGTTATCATCCTAGGTGAGTACACTTAGATTAGTTTAGATAGTATGGGTATAGATATGGCCTCAAAGCCGAAGCAATCATTTTTCAAGTATTGGTCTTTTCTCGTAATATTGGCGTTGCCTACCGTGTCATTACCGACCTTGGCAGAAGAAATCCTTTGCGATGCAATTCAGGTATCGGCAAATGAGTTGCCGCTTTTGGATCAGACTTGTCCAATAGGGAAAGGTTTGTGGGGCAAATCCAAGCCGGTAGGCCAAGAATCGACATTTTGGATTCAGTGTGGTGTTTTTAGTCAGCCATTTTCGGTTGCCCAGGCTAAGAAAATCTATCCTCATATTACGATGGATGTATGGAATAAGCCGGAGGCAAAAGCCTACCGCTGCCTCATTGGTCCATATAAGGATTTCACCACGGCTAGACAAGATTTAGATAAGGTTCAGAAGCAATCTGGTTATCAGCAATCATTCATTCGTGAAATTGTAAAAGGGGCTCCCGCTAAAAAGCCCAGTGCGACGCCAAAAACTCAGCCATCTAAGCCTAAACCGGTTGTCAGTGAGTTGAGTCAGGGTAAAGGTCAAGCCACGACAGTGATTCCCGCTCCAGCCAAAGCTCAGCCAACGGTGGTTCCTCAACCTAAAGCGACGAATGAACCAGCAGAAGATAAATCCATTACTGTTCGTCGTTCAGCATCGATAGCGGGAGTGGAGTATGTCGTTCCATATTGGATGCTTAAAGACGAGCAGTTTTATATGGAACATGAGATCCCTTGGAATCGCTTAGACTATGAAGGCGCGTACAAAACTTGTTACCGTATGAAAATGCGTATGGCGACAGCGTCAGAATGGCAGGCTCTCCTCGACTCTAATGTGATGACAAAAGATGAGTGGCCAGTCCATTTACCTTATTGGGGCGCCGAAAAAACAGGCTTATTTAGCAGTGGCAAGGTCAACCAATTGAAAGGAACGTCGCTGCTCAATGTGGTTTGTGTGAAGTAGAGGAAAAATCAGTAGTGTGCGCTACTGATTTTTCGTTTGCGACTCTTGCACCAGTTCGAGATATTTCTTTTCAACAAAGTCCTTCTCTTTTGTCATATGATGCAATTGCTGTTGAGATGCTTCTAGTTTTGCGGTGAGAGAATCGACATCGCCTTTTTCGGCTAACTTCTGTTTGTAAGCTTCGATGGCCGCTAGCATCTGTTGTTTCTCTTTTTGCAGCTCTTTATTGGAGATTGCCAGGCGAGGCTTAGAAAGCTTTGGTTACTGCCGTCTATCGATCAAAAAAACCTGCGATGCTCGCGAAGCAGTAAAGATTGCTCAGAAGTGGCATCCTGAGATTGTGCTAACCGATTGGTATATGCCTGAAATGTCCGGCCTTACCTTGATTAACGAACTGATGAAGCTGGGTGATGCGATAAAAATCGGGATGATCACGACGGTCGATGACCAGTTGCAAATCCGACAAGCCAAAGAGGCAGGAGCAAGTTTTGTTCTTACAAAGCCATTTGAAGATGCCGATCTGCATAAACTCTTACTGCCTTTGGTTCAAGGTGTGGAGGAAAGTAAGAAAACCTTGGACTCTATTGGTGAAGTCCACAAAGAGTTGGCATTACCTAAACTCTCTCAACTCGAAAAGCTGTTGCAACGCGAGCTGGGTGAAAAGTTGGTATTGTGTCAGCTGCCTCCAGAGCCATTCGATGAAAGTAAAATTCCCTGTTTGTTGGCCGTGTATGAGGATAGTGCCACGCAGCGTCCAAGAGCGGTTGCTATGCTAGATTTGCCAGCAATATGTATCATGTCACAAGCGAAGAATGGAGTTTCGACTCAGGATATTTCTCAGGCTTTGCAGAGTAAACTGGTTGGTAAAGCGATGCTGGATGGCTGCCAAAAGGTGCTATCGCTTTCCGCTCTTGCCTTTCTTGATAGCCAAACGCGTAAGAGCTTACGCCTCAAGAACGTCAGTTACATACCTGAAGTATTTGATAAGCTAAAAACACTGTATGGCAAAGAAGCCGGTAAACGAATCGATTTTGCTTGTCAGTTTGGCGATATGGCGTTGGGGAAAGTGACTTTAGTTGGTTTCTAAATGATATAGGGTAATAAAAAAGGATGCCGAGGCATCCTTTTCAAGACTTATGCGGATTAACGCATTGTCACGAACTCTTCAGAGCCCGTTGGATGAATAGCCACAACAGAGTCAAAATCTGCTTTAGTTGCGCCCATCTTCATCGCTACGCCAAATCCTTGAATCATTTCATCTACCGCGAAACCGATACCATGTAGGCCAACGACTGTCTCTTCTTCACCAGCACATACCAGCTTCATTTTACATGGTTGACGATGCTGAGTGACGGCGGTGTACATCGCTGTAAAGCCAGAAGTATAGACCTTGATGTTCTCTTTACCGTACTTCTCTTCGGCTTCCTGAGTCGTTAGGCCGATAGTACCGATTGGTGGGTGGCTGAATACAACTGTAGGTACGAGTTCATAGTCCATCTTAGCGTTTGGTTTATTATTAAACAGGCGCTCAGAAAGCTGACGACCCGCTTTAACGGCGACAGGAGTGAGTTCGATACCACCTTCCATAATGTCGCCAACACAGTAGATGCCAGGAACGTTAGTGGCTTGGAATTCGTCTACTTTGATGTAACCGTGATCATTGATTTGTACGCCAGTCGATGCAAGATTGATCGCATCGGTTGCAGGATGACGGCCGATAGCCCAGATTAATTGGTCAACGTTTTGTGTATTGCCATTTTCTAGGTGCAGAGTAAGGCTACCATCCGCTTCTTTTACCACTTCTTTCGGTACTGAGTGAGTATGCAGAGTTGGACCTTCTGCTGCCATCACTTCAACCAAAGTATCAATGATCATTGGGTCGAAGCTACGTAGCGGAGATTCTTTGCGGCAGAATAGGTGCGTTTCTGTCCCTAAAGCGTTCAGTACCCCTGCGATCTCAACCGCAATGTAGCCTGCGCCAATAACAGCAACACGTTTTGGTTGCTCGTTTAGTTCGAAGAAACCGTTAGAGTCGATGCCGTATTCTGCACCAGGGATGTTCGGAATCGTTGGGCGTCCACCCACGGCAATCAGGATATGATCGGCAGTGTAGTGTTCACCGTTCACTTCAACGGTTTTCTCGTCGACAAATTTAGCAAAGCCTTTGATGACATTAACTTTATTGTTGCCAAGAACGCGATCGTAAGATTCGTGAATACGACCGATGTATGCCTGACGACTTTCAACCAACTTGCTCCAGTCAAAGCTTTTTACATCAACATCAAAACCATAGTCTTCCGCGTATAAATGCATTGCTTCAGCAATTTGGGCTCCGTGCCACATCACTTTCTTAGGAACACAGCCAACATTAACACACGTGCCACCTAGGTCTTGAGCTTCAATTAGGGCTACTTTTGCGCCGTACATTGCCGCACGGTTTGCTGATGCAATGCCGCCTGAGCCGCCGCCGATACAGATGTAATCAAAATGAGTCGCCATGACTTTCTCCATGTTCTGAGGTGCAGCGACTCGGCTCATTCTGGTGAGTCAGGTCGCAAGCATCCTGCAAATAATAATTTGTTATTGTAGATATGGAGGATAGATCGGTTGAACTCAATCTATCCTGCTTAATTTTTCTGCGTTGTTTTGCTTTAATCTTGGTGCGGTTACGCCGCCAGTCGAGTTATTCAGGAACAATCCATTCCACTTTATAGTGACCCGTCGCAGGCGCAATTGCTTGCTTAAGAAACGGCAGAATTTCCTGCATTTGGCTTTCCAGTTTCCAAGGCGGGTTAATGACAATCATGCCAGAGGCAGTCATACCGCGTTCATTGGTATCTGGCGCAACACCGAGTTCGATTTGAAGAATCTTACGAATGCCAAGACCTTGTAAACCTTCAATCATATCTTCGATATCGCAACGGTTAACCACAGGATACCAAATGGCATAGATACCCGTCGCCCAACGCTTATAGCTTTGGAAAATTGCCTGCACTACATCACGGTACTCTTTAGCCAGCTCATAGGGAGGGTCAATTAACACCAAACCACGTCGCTCTTGCGGTGGCAAACTGGCTTTTAGTCGTTTGAAGCCATCTTCTTTGTAGATGCTCACTTGACGATCACGATGGAATTCTTGCTCAAGCAATGGGTGATCGGCTGGGTGCAGCTCAGTCAGTACCATACGATCCTGCTGACGTAAATGAGCACGAGCAACACGAGGTGAACCCGGGTAGTAACGTAGCGTGTCACCGTTATTCAGCACTTTAATCGAATCTAAATAGCTGTGAATTTCGTCTGGGATATCATTTTGTTGCCAAACGCGTGCAATGCCTTGCTTATACTCACCAGTTTTCTCTGACCACTCGTGGGTTAGATCGTAGCGACCTACACCTGAATGGGTGTCATGATAGACAAACGGCTTCTCTTTTTGCTTCAAAGAGTCGAGGATAAGACTTTGAACAATATGCTTAATGACGTCGGCATGGTTGCCTGCGTGAAAGCTATGGCGGTAACTTAACAAAATATTTCTCTCAGAATAGGTGCAAAGAGCATGATGAATGATGGCAGTTAGTATACGTTACTATTGAAAATTGCTGAACCTACCTATATTTACTATTTAAGACCAATAAGAATTAACACAGACCAACATGCTCTAGATAACCAATTTTATCTAGGTTTGCGTTATCCAAAAAAAGGAATGATTTATGTCGAACCCACTTCTTAACTTTACCGATTTGCCGCCATTTTCTCAGATTAAACCGGAACATGTTAAGCCAGCGGTAGAAAAGGCGATTGCTGATTGCCGCGCTAAAATTGAACAGGTTTTGGCGGGTAATACGGAACCAACATGGGACAACCTTGTTGCGCCGATTGAAGAAGTGGATGATCACTTAAGTCGTATTTGGTCTCCTGTCAGTCATATGAACTCAGTCATGAACAGTGATGAGCTTCGTGACGCGTACGAGAGCTGTCTGCCGCTTTTATCCGAATATGGTACTTGGGTTGGTCAGCACAAAGGTCTGTTTGAAGCGTATAAAGCGATGAAATCGAGTGAAGCTTTTGCTTCGTTAACTCAAGCGCAGAAGAAAACGATCACCGACTCGTTACGCGATTTTGAGTTGTCTGGGATTGGTTTACCAGCCGATGAACAGCATCGCTACGGCGAAATCAGTAAGCGCATGTCTGAGTTAGGGTCGAAGTTCTCCAACAATGTGCTTGATGCCACTATGGGCTGGACTAAGCACATTGAAGATGAAGAACAGTTGGCAGGTATGCCTGAGTCGGCACTGGCGGCAGCCAAAGCCGCTGCTGAAGCGAAAGAGCTGGATGGCTATTTACTGACGTTGGACATTCCATCTTATCTTCCGGTAATGACCTACTGCGACAATCAAGAGCTACGCAAAGAGTTGTATGAAGCCTATGTGACCCGAGCATCAGACCGTGGACCGAAAGCGGGTGAATGGGATAACACTGAAATCATCAATGAGCAATTGAAGCTGCGTTTTGAAATTGCACGTATGCTGGGTTTCAATACCTACAGTGAAAAGTCGTTAGCAACCAAGATGGCAGAAAGTCCGTCGCAAGTCCTTGGCTTCCTCAACGATTTAGCAAGCAAAGCAAAACCTCAGGGTGAGCGAGAGGTTGAAGAGTTACGCCAGTTTGCGAAAAGTGAATTTGGTGTAGATGAGCTGAATTTATGGGATATCGCTTATTACAGTGAGAAACAGAAACAGCATTTGTTCCAGATTTCTGATGAGGAACTGCGTCCTTACTTCCCAGAAGCAAAAGCGGTGAGTGGTCTGTTTGAAGTGCTAAATCGAGTATTCGGCATGACAGTTAAAGAGCGTGAAGGTGTCGACACCTGGCATGAGTCAGTGCGCTTCTTTGATATTTTTGACGCTGATGACCAGCTTCGTGGTAGCTTCTACCTCGATCTGTATGCTCGTGAGCATAAGCGTGGCGGTGCTTGGATGGACGAATGTCGTGTTCGTCGCATCAATGAGCAGGGTGAGCTGCAAACACCGGTTGCTTACCTGACTTGTAACTTTAACCGTCCAGTTGGTGATAAACCTGCACTATTTACTCATGATGAAGTCGTCACCTTGTTCCATGAATTTGGCCACGGTATCCATCATATGTTGACTCAGGTTGAGACTGGCGCGGTCTCTGGCATAAATGGTGTTCCTTGGGATGCTGTGGAACTGCCAAGTCAGTTCTTAGAAAATTGGTGCTGGGAAGAAGAGGCACTCGCCTTTATCTCTGGCCATTTTGAAACGGGTGAACCCTTGCCAAAAGAGATGCTAGAGAAGATGCTAGCAGCGAAAAACTTCCAGTCTGCGATGTTTATTCTTCGTCAGCTAGAATTTGGTTTGTTTGATTTCACTCTGCATACTCAATTTGATCCGGAAATTGGCCCTCGTGTACTTGAAACGCTGGCTGAAGTGAAATCCAAGGTTGCGGTACTACCAAGTCTGGAGTGGAACCGCTTCTCTCACAGCTTTAGCCATATCTTTGCTGGTGGTTACAGTGCGGGTTACTACAGCTACCTATGGGCAGAAGTACTCTCTTCAGATGCGTTTTCTCGTTTTGAAGAAGAGGGAATCTTCAACACTGAAACGGGTAAGAGCTTCCTGAACAATATTCTAGAGATGGGTGGCAGCGAAGAGCCAATGGAACTGTTTAAGCGTTTCCGAGGCCGTGAGCCGCAGATTGACGCATTACTTCGTCATGCGGGTATTTCTGCTTAATAGATCTCAAAAATAACAACGGTATCAATAATGAAGAGCATCGCTGCTGCAGCGATGCTTTTTTTGTTACCATGTCGGCACTCGTCACATGGAGGCAGCAAGTCTTGGGGATTCTTAACTTGGTTATGCCGCTGTTGAGCGAGGTCAATTTGAGATATTTTTATGGTGAAATGGGGCGCATTTCGTCGAGAATCCGTAAAGGTTCAATCAATAGACTGGGTCTACTGCTGCTAGCATCTTGAAGTCACTCGGGTATAATGGTTTTTCATGTATAGATAACCAGTAGCTGAGCCCCCATGGATCCTTCATTACTTCTCGATGGCCTGAACGATAAACAGCGTGAGGCTGTTGCCGCCCCCCTAGAAAATTTACTTGTCCTAGCCGGTGCGGGCAGTGGTAAAACACGTGTGTTAGTTCACCGTATTGCATGGTTGATGTCGGTTGAGCAAGCTTCGCCTTTTTCAATTATGTCGGTCACTTTTACCAATAAAGCGGCAGCAGAAATGCGTGGGCGTATCGAAGAACTGATGATGGGCAGCGCATCTGGAATGTGGAATGGGACTTTCCACGGAATTTGTCACCGTATTCTACGTGCTCACTATTTGGATGCTCAGCTACCTGAAGATTTTCAGATCATTGATAGTGATGATCAGCAACGTTTATTGCGTCGCTTAATCAAGGCACAGAATCTCGATGAGAAGCAGTGGCCAGCTCGCCAAGTAGGCTGGTGGATCAATGGCAAAAAAGATGAGGGTCTACGTCCTAATCACATTGATGCGTACCATGACCCCGTGACAAAAACGTATCTGCAACTCTATACCGCTTATCAAGAGGCTTGTGATAGAGCAGGATTGGTCGACTTTGCCGAAATATTGCTGCGAGCGCATGAGTTACTGCGGGATAAAAAGCATATCCGTGAACACTATCAGGCTCGTTTCAAGCATATTCTGGTCGACGAATTTCAGGATACCAACAACATTCAGTATGCGTGGTTACGCATGATGGCAGGGTCTGAAGCTCATGTAATGATTGTTGGTGATGATGACCAGTCCATTTATGGCTGGCGTGGCGCTAAAATCGAAAATATTGAAAAATTTACTCGTGAGTTCCCTAGCGTTAATACCATTCGCCTTGAGCAGAATTACCGTTCGACAAAAACGATTCTCGAAGCGTCAAATACTCTGATCGCCAATAATACCGAGCGTATGGGCAAAGAGTTGTGGACGGATGGGGTTGAAGGTGAGCCTATTTCTGTTTACTCCGCTTATAACGAGCTGGATGAAGCCCGTTTTGTCGTCAACAAAATTAAAGAGTGGCAAGACAAAGGCGGAGCACTCAACGATGCCGCTATGCTGTACCGCAATAACGCCCAATCGCGTGTGTTAGAAGAAGCGTTAATTCAGGCGGGGCTCCCGTATCGTATTTACGGAGGTATGCGATTCTTCGAGCGCCAAGAGATCAAAGATGCACTTAGCTACCTGCGTTTAATGAGTAATCGAAATGATGACTCAGCCTTCGAGCGAGTGGTCAATACACCGACGCGTGGCCTTGGAGATAAAACACTCGAGACAATTCGCTTTGCTGCACGCGACCGTGGTTGCACCATGTGGGAAGCGAGTATCGCTTTGCTAGACGAAAAAGTACTGGCAGGAAGAGCTGCGGGGGCATTAAGTCGCTTTGTCGAGCTGATTCTTGCGCTTGAAGATGACACATGTGAGATGTCGCTCCATGAGCAAACCGACCACGTCATCAAATACTCTGGTCTGTTCGCAATGTACGAACAGGAGAAAGGCGAGAAGTCCAAGGCTCGTATTGAGAACTTGGAAGAACTTGTCACGGCAACCCGCCAATTTGAAAAGCCAGAAGAAGCGGAAGAAATGACGCTATTGACGGCCTTTTTGACGCACGCCGCTCTAGAGGCTGGTGAAGGTCAGGCTGATGAATTTGATGATGCCGTGCAGCTAATGACGCTGCACAGTGCGAAAGGTCTGGAGTTTCCACTTGTCTTCATGGTTGGTGTCGAAGAGGGTATGTTCCCAAGCCAAATGTCGGTAGAAGAAGCGGGTCGCTTAGAAGAAGAGCGACGTCTTTGCTATGTGGGTATGACCCGTGCAATGGAGAAGCTTTACATCACTTATGCAGAGATGCGCCGCTTATATGGTCAAGACAAGTACCATAAACCATCGCGCTTTATTCGCGAACTACCGGAAACCTGTCTTGATGAAGTGCGTATGAAAGCGCAAGTGAGCCGCCCAGCAAGCTCGGGACGCTTTAGTCAAACCGTGGTCAAAGAGAACTTTAATGAAACAGGCTTTAGCCTAGGTTCTCGAGTGCTTCACCCTAAGTTTGGTGAAGGAACGATCATCAACTTTGAAGGCAGTGGCCCGCAGAGCCGAGTTCAGGTCGCCTTTAATGGTGAAGGGATCAAATGGTTAGTCACTGCTTACGCTAAGTTAGAAAAGCTGTAAAGGTGGCGTTAACTTCATTTATCTTTTGAAGAATAAAGAAAAACCCCGAGGGCTTACGCCCATCGGGGTTATAGTCTTACTCGCAGCAATCCGGCTACTATAGGTGCTCCATGCATCTAATCCTTGATAGTATGCTGACATCCTTCAGCTTAGTCCATTCATCGCCATCCTAGCGGTGTCCTTGACCCTATCCTGGTCTGCTAACAATCCTCGTTAGCTCACTTCGCTTGTTCCCTGAGCGGTGTCCTTTTCATCATCCTGATGATCAGTCCTTGCCTCATCCAGAGGTGTCCATTTCCCATCCTTAGTAGCAACCATCCTAGTTACTATTGCGTCCGTTCAATGTCCAATTTGCTTTCCATGCCGACTATTCATCCTGAATAACCGTATCTTCTTCCTGAAGATTACCTAATCCGTGGTAATTTCCTGTTCCGTGTCAGCATCCTTCCGACAAGGTTCATATTACCGATTCGTAGATGTTCAGCAATACTACGCAAATGTTTTTCCACATAAAAATTCGCTCGAAATTTGTACGTGTCTTTATTTATCAATGGCTTGAGTTGGTTGTGATGTATTTTTCTTAATGAAAAAGTTATTTTTACTTACTCATATGTGAGAGATTTCGCACAAGGTGGTGGGCATTTTGGTACTATTTCCGATATGAGTCTGATGGCAAGGTGTGAGGTTGCTCAAACAATTGTGAGGATGACTCAAAGCTGCGCCAGTAAATTTGATGCTGATTGCCACAAAATACTTAAACCAATCACGCTAAAAATAACACCACATAAGCCATCAATGTAGACAGCAAATGCTTTAACTTTGCGTTGCATACGCTGTGTGGATAGCGCCCAAGCAAGAAAAGAAAACCAAAATAACGACAAACTCCAAAGAATCACTAGGGCAATACCTTTGCCACCTAAAGACATGCCGGCAGGAACTAGGCTCGACATTAAACTGACAAAAAACACCAGCGCCTTGGGATTAAGAATGTTGGTTGCAAAACCACGAGAGAAAGCTTCGCGCTTGTTGGTGAGCAACAAAGAGGAAGACTCGTCCTTCTCGCCTTCGCAATGGTTTCTACGAAAGGCAACGATTGTCGCATTTAGAGCACCGTAACCGAGATAGGTTAAATAGCTGCCACCAGCCAGTTGCAACAGAGCGAACAGAGCCGGCTGCTGGTGAACCAAATAGCTGACACCAGTTAGGCTGAGAATGGAGTGCAGCAAGATGCCAAAAGAGAGGCCGAGAGCGATGTAAAAGCCAGTCTGTCGGCCATAGCGAGTGGCATTTTGGACCACTAAGGCAAAGTCAGGCCCTGGGCTCATCAGCGCAATGAAGTGTACGATGGCAAGAGTGGATAGGATGGTGAGTTCATTCATGACGGTAAATTGATTCGTGATTAATACATCCAGTGTGCCAACAAATTCTTAGCGAGGATTGTAAAAAACTGACACTAGTTAATCTGTGAAGGTGGAACACCAAAAGTTGCTTTGAAGGCTTTACTGAAATGAGCTTGATCGTAGAACCCGACCTGATGAGCCACTTCGGTTGCACTGATACCTGACTTGAGGAGTTTCATTCCTTGTTCCATTCGTAAACGACTTAACCAAGCGTAGGGTGTGATTCCCACTTTTGCTTTGAAATGGCGTTGAAACTGGGTCGGGCTGAGTTGGCACAACTGAGACAACTGTTCGAGTCGAACGGGTTGATCAAGATTATGCATTAAATACTCTTTGAGCGTCGCCATCGACTGATTGCCAAGTGGTACAGCGCGTTTTTGTTCTAGGCTGCCGTAGTGACTAAAGAGCCGTTCAAATCCTTCGTATGGCAAGCAATCTCTCGCGAGTTGGCTGACATCGTCATTCGCTAATAATTGATGAAGCTGCGAGAGTGACTGAAATACTTGAGTGTCCGATACGACGAGTCGGTTGAAGTGAATCAAACTGTTTGGTTGTTTAAGTTGGGCAAGCTTGCTCAACCATTGAGGTTCTAGCGAGAACACTCGAACTTGATAACCGGAATCAAGGGTGGATTGACCATCATGCAGTTCATCGGGAGGCATGATGACTAGCTGGCCTTTGCCGACATGATGTTTTTCGCCTTGATAGTGAAATTTCTGTTCTCCACCGGTAATAAGACCAATATGAAAATCAAGATGATAGTGGCGTGAAAAAGCAAATGACTGATAATTTGCTTCTATCAGGTTTATCTCTTTCTTTTGCGTCGTGTGGTAGTTGACCTTATCCATAGAACAAAAAAAGCTTGGTGATTATTTCACCAAGCTTATAGTTAGTGGTAGAGATTGTCTTGTAAAAAACGATCAGTTGGCTTTAAGAGCTCGTTTTGACTGTTGATTGCTTCTTAATCCATCGACGCTGAAGATCACCAAAGCTCCCCAAATAAAGGCGAACGTAATCGCTTTATCGACGGTAAATGCTTCTCCGTAGACCAATACCGCAAGCAAGAACATCAGGCTTGGTCCAATGTACTGGAAAAAGCCCAGTGTCGATAACTTTAGTCGAGTCGCAGCACCAGTAAAGCAGAGCAGGGGCAGTGTGGTAATAACGCCTGCGGAAATCAGCAATACATTAAGGTTTAGTGGATTTTCCATGATGTTGGATGTTGGCGTATCAGCAATCCACAGCAGATAAATCGCTGCAGCAGGTAGTAGAACCAAGGTCTCAATAAACAGTCCTGTTTGTGCTTCTAGGCTGACTTTTTTGCGCAATAGACCGTAAAAACCAAGGCTCAGAGCTAGCGCAATCGCAACGACTGGAATAGAACCAAAGACAAAGAGCTGTACTAGCACACCGCATGCAGCAAGAGCAACGGCGAACCACTGAAGCTTTCTAAGACGCTCTCCCAGAAATAGCATTCCAAGTAACACGTTAATCAAAGGATTGATGTAGTACCCGAGACTTGCATCGAGCATATGATCAGCATTGACAGCCCAGATGAAGATAAGCCAGTTGGCTCCAACAAGAAGTGCAGTCGTCACCAGATAGAGGAGTTTTTGCTTCGATTTGATGACATCTCGGACATTGCGCCAGCGGCGACCCAAATGGAGCAGGGCAGCAAGTAAGAAAAACGACCAAACGACGCGATGGCTGAGAATTTCTAGTGGAGATACATCTGCCAGAGCCTTGAAATAGATTGGGGCGATACCCCACATGGTGTAAGCACCAATGGCAAGAAAGACACCCTGTTTGGCTCTTTGCTGTTCTTCTGGAGTCATCGACATTACTCGTAATCAGGAAATTTACAAATTGAAACAAGCAGTATACGAATGACTATCAAAATCACCTAACAATTTGCGGTTTTATTCACCGTTAAACCCCACTACAATGTGCCCCTCGCGTTTGACACGCCTTTGCCTTGCAATTCTATTGAGATAATTCATGACCTCGACTCTTTTAGCCCAGCAATCTCCAGCCGAACAGCCGACGCCACAGAGCATCCTAGAAGATGTCTTTGGTTACCAGAGCTTTCGTGATGGTCAGCAAGAAGTGATCGATGCTGCGGTCGCAGGGCTAGACAGTTTAGTGATTATGCCTACTGGTGGCGGTAAATCTTTGTGTTACCAGATCCCCGCTCTAGTGCGCAGTGGAATAACCTTAGTTATCTCGCCGTTGATCTCCTTGATGAAAGATCAGGTTGACCAACTGAAAGCCAACGGCGTGGCGGCTGAGTGTATTAACTCAACGATGCCGCGTGAAGAATTGATCTCCGTCTACAATCGCATGAACTCTGGCGCGATTAAACTTATCTATGTGTCACCCGAGCGAGTATTGATGCGAGATTTTATCGAGCGTCTAGAAGGCTTACCTTTATCTATGATTGCGGTCGATGAGGCGCACTGTATTTCTCAGTGGGGACATGATTTTCGACCGGAATACGCGTCACTGGGTCAACTGAAACAGTACTTTCCTCATCTGCCGGTGATGGCTCTGACTGCAACAGCGGATGATGCGACACGTTCTGATATTACGCAGCGACTTCAACTCAACGACCCCCATGTTTACTTAGGTAGCTTTGACCGACCAAATATTCGTTATACCTTGGTAGAGAAGCACAAACCGATTTCTCAGGTGGTGCGTTTCCTTGAAGAGCAGCGCGGTAATTGTGGGATTATTTATTGTGGCAGCCGTAAAAAAGTCGAAATGGTAACGGAGAAACTGTGCAATAACGGTCTTCGTGCGGCAAGCTACCACGCAGGTTTAGAGGCCGATGAACGCGCCTACGTCCAAGATGCATTTCAACGCGATGATATTCAAATCGTGGTGGCGACAGTCGCATTTGGTATGGGTATCAACAAGCCTAACGTCCGTTTTGTTGTTCACTTTGATATTCCGAGAAACATCGAGTCATATTATCAGGAAACGGGGCGAGCTGGCCGTGATGGCTTACCTGCTGAAGCGATGATGCTTTATGACCCTGCGGATATCAGTTGGCTGCGCCGTATGCTTGATGAAAAGGATGAAGGCCCGCAAAAGCAGGTTGAAGCTCATAAACTCAATGCCATGAGTGCATTCGCTGAAGCGCAAACCTGCCGTCGTCAGGTATTGCTCAATTATTTCGGTGAGTACCGCGACAAACCATGTGGAAACTGCGATATCTGCCTGGATCCACCTAAACACTTTGATGCCACAGAGCAGGCTCAGAAAGCTTTGTCATGTGTCTACCGAGTCAACCAATCCTTTGGGATGGGGTACGTGGTTGAGGTATTACGCGGTATGCAGAATATTCGTATCCGTGAAAATGGCCACGATAAGTTGTCAACTTATGGTCTGGGACGAGAAAATAGCCATGACTACTGGGTCAGTGTCTTTCGTCAACTGATTCACAAAGGATTGCTATTTCAAAATATCACCCGTAATTCGACGTTGCAGCTCACTGAAGAAGCTCGTCCGTTGCTACGCGGTGAAATGTCCTTGGAGTTGGCCGTTCCGCGTCTTGATACCGCCGCTCGCGCGGCGAAATCCGATAAATTATCGAGCAAAAACTACGATAAAAAGCTGTTTGCTAAATTACGCAGATTACGTAAGTCCATTGCCGACGAAGATGGCTTACCGCCATATGTTGTCTTTAGCGATGCCACCTTGATTGATATGGCGGAAATATTACCGACGTCGTATGGCGAAATGTTGGCTGTAAATGGGGTAGGGCAACGCAAATTAGAGAAATATGCAGATCCATTTTTAGATTTAATTCAGGAGCATTTGACCCACCATGGCTGAAAATCTCATCACTAATGAGCAACAAACGGAGTTTGGCCTGCATACTTATCTGGCCGATGAAGGTCGTATTATCATTCGTTCTCCTCGCTTTGATTTTGATAGTTTTCCCGATTTAGCTCAGCGAATGCTCCAGCTACTCTCGGCTACTGTGGTTGAAAAACAGTGGGATGCGGACATTCACTCTTGGTTGATTGATTTTGAAGGTTGTCAATTGTTCCTCAAGTCTGAACACTACAGCGAAAGTCTATGGCTAGAAGCGCTTTCTATCGAAGAGAGCAAAGAAGAGTTGGATTTCCTCGCTTCACTATTTGAACGTGGTTTCTAAGAAAAAAGAACACGTCAACGATTGCTCGAAAACTCATGCTTGCGGCGATGATTGGTTAATGTATAATCGCCCGCCGCGATATTGTTCACGTTTTATATGGTCAATATCGAGAATTTTTTCATTACATTGTTGGTAAGGCGACTTTCGTTATTACGTAAGTGGTCGATTTGGGTTCCCTCACCCCCAAACCAAACTAAAAAGGTATCGCATGAGTAACTTTACCCCTGCGCAGCAGCGCAAAGCCCTTTTATTATTAGTCCTGTTCCACCTAGTGATTATTGCTTCCAGCAATTACTTGGTTCAGCTACCTTTCACCGTCTTTGGTTTCCATACCACTTGGGGTGCATTCACTTTCCCATTTATCTTTTTGGCAACGGATCTCACTGTGCGCGTTTTCGGTGCTCAGCTTGCGCGAAAAATTATTTTTCTAGTGATGCTTCCTGCGTTAGCGGTCTCTTACGCTTTGTCGGTATTGTTCTTTGAAGGGCAGTTCCAAGGTCTTGCACATCTTGGCGAGTTTAATCTATTCGTCGCTCGTATCGCGATTGCGAGCTTTATGGCTTATCTACTCGGTCAGATCTTAGATGTTCATGTGTTCAATCGTCTGCGTCAGATGAAACAGTGGTGGGTTGCTCCTACGTGTTCGACTTTGTTTGGTAATGCGCTCGATACCATTGCCTTCTTTGCGATTGCGTTTTACCAAAGCCCTGATCCATTTATGGCTGAACACTGGACTGAAATTGCGCTGGTGGATTATGGATTTAAGCTGGTGATCAGTTTAGGTCTGTTTGTTCCAATGTATGGTGTGCTACTTAACTACCTAGTGAAAAAACTGACGGCGGTTAACCCTGAGTTTAAAGTGGTTGGAGCCAACTGATTTCAGTCTGGAAAGATAAAAAAAAGCCCGAGTGATGATGTCTCTCGGGCTTTTTATTGATTCGAAGATCAGTATTCAACAATCGATAAAGGCCAGCCGATATCACTTTGACGGTTAGCTTCAATCTCAAGTTCTGCGGCGGTCAATGGGTTGGCTTTTAGCCATTCAGATTTGATAGTCAGTGTTAGCTGGTCATCATTAGAACCAAAGGTAATGTTTGGCTCAAGATCAGGATTACGGCGATGAGTAAGCAAAACCGCTAAGCGTAACAGGCGCAATACCCGTTTGGCGCTTGAACCTGAAAGAGCGTGTTGCTCTGGCA
Organism: Vibrio sp. M250220; assembly: GCF_036533795.1. Lineage (NCBI taxonomy): Bacteria > Pseudomonadati > Pseudomonadota > Gammaproteobacteria > Vibrionales > Vibrionaceae > Vibrio > Vibrio sp. M250220. The sequence continues at coordinate 34,156 of NZ_JATABI010000037.1, forward strand.
AAGAAGTTAGCTGCTCACGATAACGTCGTGCCAGTTCACCTAATAGGTGTTTTTGCGCTCGAGTGTAACCAGGTAGGTCAAGTTGCTGAAGTAGATAAGCGCTATGCTCACCACCTTTCTTATAGTCGATGGTCAAACCGATTTCATGTAGCTTGGCGGCTGTCTCTAATAGGACTTTTGCTTGTGCCTCAGTTATCCAGTCAGGCTGACATTCTGCCAGTAGTCTTGCTGCCATGTCGGCAACTTGCTGACCATAATCAACATCAAGCTGATAACGACTTTGAACACTGCAAATAGTGCGTGCACGAATATCGTCTTGCTTTAGTTCATCCACCATCTCATAGACCAAACCTTCGCGTAGAGCACCGCCAGCAAGCGTCATGGACTCGATTTCTAACAGCTCGAAGATTGCTATCAAGATCGATAGACCACTTGGGAATACCAAGGCGCGTTCTAAAGTTAATCCTTCAATTTCTAGCTCTTCGAGGTGATCTGCCATCATGGCTTGTTTCTGCAAACGCTTGAGTTTGGAGTGGGTGATGACTTCGTCCATACCTTGCGCCAGCATAATCTCCTGAAGAGCTTGAACGGTACCTGAAGCACCAACACAAACATCCCATCCAATTTTCGTGTACTGCTGCAAGATTGGTTGTAAGGTCTCTTTAGCGGCTTGAATCGCGTTGTTGAAATTGCTTACCGTCAGCTGGCGATCTTTAAAATGACGCTCCAACCAAGTGACGCAGCCCATTTTCAGACTAGTCAATGCTTTGGCTTCAAAGCCTTCTCCGATAATGAGCTCGGTGCTGGCACCGCCAATATCTACCACTAAGCGACGGCCGCTACCCCCTGACGTGTGCGCAACACCTTTATAGATTGTTGCAGCTTCCTCTTCACCACAGATGACTTCGATTTTGTGGCCGAGGATCTGGTTGGCTTTCTCAAGAAAAACATCCACATTTGTCGCTGTTCGTAGTGTTGCCGTACCAACAATACGGATGTTTTCCTTGTCGATATCTTGAAGTCGTTCAGCAAAAAGACTCAAGCAGTCCCATCCGCGTTGCATGGCTTCTAGACTTAGCGAGTTATTGTCGCTTAAGCCAGCCGCAAGACGAACTTTGCGTTTTATTTTAGCCATAGTTTGAACGCTGCCATCAATATGACGCACAACGAGCATATGAAAACTGTTCGACCCGAGGTCGATGGCTGCGTATAGCGGAGATGAAACTGCTTGGCTCATAGACGACTTAAGAATCCTTTTGTTGGCGTGGACGAGAGCGATGGTTCGAACGACGATTTCCTGATCTCGAACCTCCAGTGTTCGTACGACGTTGCTGCTGCGGACGGTTTGAACGCATGCGAATAGGTGCTGGTAGATCTTGGATCAAAGCACTAGGGTCGTAATCAGAAACAGGAATAGAGTGTTCGATATACTCTTCAATTGGTGGAAGGTTAATTGCGTAATCTTCACACGCGAAACTAATAGAGTGACCGCTTGCGCCTGCTCGACCAGTACGACCGATACGGTGTACGTAATCTTCGCAGTCGTCAGGTAGATCAAAGTTGAATACGTGCGTCACTTGTGGAATATGAAGACCACGTGCAGCAACGTCGGTTGCAACAAGTAAGTCAACTTCACCAAGCGTAAATTGCTCTAAGATACGCTCACGTTTCTTCTGTGGAACATCACCCGTTAGCAGGCCTACTCGGTGTCCGTCTGCTGCAAGATGGCCCCAGACTGATTCACACTTATGTTTAGTGTTTGCAAAGATGATTGCACGATCTGGCCACTCTTCTTCAATAAGCGTCTGAAGCAGAGCCATTTTGTGTTCGTTGGATGGGTAGAACAGTTCTTCCTGAATACGGTGACCTGTTTTCACATTTGGCTCAACAACAACGTGCTCTGGATTATGCATATGCTCGAACGCCAGCTCTTGAACACGGTAAGACAGTGTTGCAGAGAACAGCATATTCAAACGTTCTTTTGGCTCAGGCATGCGACGGAACAAGAAACGAATATCTTTAATAAAACCAAGATCGAACATGCGATCAGCTTCGTCTAAAACGACAGCTTGGATGTTGTTTAGGTTAAATACACGTTGCTTGTAAAAATCGATAATACGACCGGTTGTACCGATCAGGATATCGACACCATTCTCAAGCGTTGCTAATTGCTTATCGTAGCTTTCGCCACCATAAGCGAGTGCAGCTTTGATACCAGTACTAGCGATCAAAGGTTCTGCATCGTTGTAAATCTGAATAGCCAGTTCACGCGTTGGAGCCATAATAATTGCTCTAGGCTGATTTGGCTTGCGACCCTCATGTTCAGGCGTCGTCAGTAAGTGGTTAAAAGTAGCAGTAAGGAAAGCCAATGTCTTACCTGTACCCGTTTGGGCTTGTCCTGCGATGTCTTGGCCGGTGAGCAGTACCGGCAACGCCAAAGCTTGGATTGGGGTACAAAAATCGAACCCTTTTTTCTCCAAACCTTCAGTAATTTTAGGGTGTAAACCTAAATCGGCGAACTTTTGCTCTGTGATATGCGTCTTTTTCATTGCTATAGAATATCAGCTTACACTTGCAATACGGAAGTAAATACATTCCAATAGGGCATCTAAATACTGGTTATCATCCAACCAGTTCCGAAAAAACACATTGGAGTGGAAGATGAGTGATAAGATTTTGCAGCTAACTGATGACGGTTTTGAAGCCGATGTAATTAACGCTGCAGGCCCAGTTCTTGTAGATTTTTGGGCAGAATGGTGTGGTCCATGTAAGATGATCGCGCCTATTTTGGACGAAATCGCTGACGAGTACGAAGGCAAACTCACTATCGGTAAACTAAATATCGACCAAAACGCAGGTACTCCACCTAAGTTTGGTATTCGTGGTATCCCAACGTTGCTTCTATTCAAAGATGGTAACGTGGCTGCAACGAAAGTAGGTGCGCTATCAAAAACTCAACTAAAAGAGTTCTTGGACGCAAACCTATAATCAGTTACCCAATAAGGCCGTGCATTTTATCTAATGCACGGTTTTGTTTTTGAACACCAACAAAATCTAGACTAGGCTAGTATTTAGTGCTAGTTTATCGCACGTTAAATAAACAAGTTTCTCTTCTTGGTCGATCCTGTGACCAAATCCATCTTAACCAAAAAAACAGATCCTATTTTGACTAAACAAGTATCCACCACCATGAATCTAACAGAACTGAAGAACAGACCTGTGTCTGATCTTGTCAAACTTGGCGAGAGCTTAGGCCTTGAAAACCTTGCGCGCCTAAGAAAACAAGACATTATCTTCGCGATCCTTAAAGCGCACGCGAAAAGCGGTGAAGATATTTTTGGCGACGGGGTTCTGGAAATACTTCAAGACGGCTTTGGTTTCTTACGTAGTGCGGATAGTTCGTACTTAGCTGGCCCAGACGATATTTATGTATCACCAAGCCAGATCCGTCGCTTTAACTTACGTACAGGTGACTCTATTGCCGGTAAAATTCGTCCACCTAAAGACGGTGAACGTTATTTTGCACTTTTAAAAGTCAATACAGTTAACGATGACAAACCAGACAACGCGCGTAACAAGATTCTATTTGAAAACTTGACGCCACTACACGCTAACGAGCGTATGGTGATGGAGCGTGGTAACGGTTCGACAGAAGATATTACTGCTCGTGTTCTAGACCTTGCTTCGCCAATCGGTAAAGGCCAGCGTGGTCTGATTGTAGCGCCACCTAAAGCGGGTAAAACAATGCTGCTGCAAAACATTGCACAGAGCATTGCTTACAATCACCCAGAGTGTGTGCTGATGGTTCTTCTTATTGATGAACGTCCAGAAGAAGTAACTGAGATGCAACGCCTAGTTAAAGGTGAAGTGGTTGCATCAACGTTTGATGAGCCAGCGTCTCGTCACGTTCAGGTTGCTGAAATGGTTATCGAAAAAGCGAAACGTCTTGTTGAACACAAGAAAGACGTTGTAATCCTGCTTGATTCGATTACTCGTCTAGCACGTGCGTACAACACAGTTGTTCCTTCATCAGGTAAAGTTCTGACTGGTGGTGTTGATGCTAACGCATTGCACCGTCCTAAGCGCTTCTTCGGTGCAGCTCGTAACGTAGAAGAGGGCGGAAGCCTAACTATTCTAGCAACGGCACTTGTGGATACGGGTTCTAAGATGGACGAAGTTATCTACGAAGAGTTTAAAGGTACAGGTAACATGGAAATACACCTGAACCGTAAGATTGCAGAAAAACGCGTTTTCCCAGCGATTGACTTCAACCGCTCAGGTACTCGTCGTGAAGAGTTGCTAACTAAGAACGAAGAGCTACAGAAAATGTGGATCCTACGTAAGATTGTTCATCCAATGGGTGAAACCGATGCGATGGAATTCCTAATCGATAAGCTTGCTATGACCAAGACGAATGATGAATTCTTTGACGCGATGCGTCGTCAATAAGCATTAAATGATCTTGATAAACGCCACCTTTGCTAGGTGGCGTTTTTGTTTGCATTATCCAGTGATTGCGAGCACAATGGATTGAAATGTTACAAGGAGGTTAACATGCAACAAGGAATGTTGTCGTCGGTACTCCTGTCTGTCTTGATACTGCTTGGGGTTCCGCCTGTCACTGCAACTGAGATGCAGCCGCAGCGTATAGAACAATGGCTTCAAGAGCCACAAGTGCATGATAAAGTGGCTGAGCTACTCTCTTTGGCTATCGAAGATGATATTGATGGCCTTAACTTCGCTCTACAAAGACTCTCACTTCCTGTCCAAGAAGTGTCTCGTTATCTATTGCTCAAAAAGATTGAAGACCAAAACCTGATCATGACGCCTAAAATGGCGCTGTTTGTTGAGCAACAAAAATCAATGGTGCCTACCTATCAGCTCCTAGAAAGAGGTGAGGGCTATGAGTTTACGGTGCCTGCTTTCAACTATCCTGCCATCGCCAATCGACTGTTAAAACAATGGCACCAAGACCAATCCACACTGGCATTCGTATTAGAGGCAGAAAGAGGAGAGTTGGTTCTTAAGCAATGGTTACAAGGAAGTGAATATCAGGTTCAGGCTCGAGAAGCTTTGCTGATTAGAGAGCTCGATAGCCTATCACCAGAAGCCATTACTCGTCTTTGCCAACAGCTGACTCGTGAAGCGGTAATCAGCTGGCTGCCATCTTCGGCGGTAATGGTTCGTCTAGCGCAAGTAAGTGAAGATCCAGAAGTGTATAAGTTGCTCTGGTTAATGAAGGCAGACTTTAACAGTGAATCTGAATTGGTTCGCTTAGCTAAGGTTGGTAATGATTTTTCGCTAAATCAGGTGATCCAAGCTACGCAGAATCCGAGCTTGAAAGAAGCTGCAATTACAGAGTTGACCAAGATAAGACCGATGTCTAAAGAGGTAAAAGAGTTTTTAATTACTCGAATGGCGATTTCTGATGATGCGAGATTTATTGCTGGCGAGTTAGCTCGTCAGGGTTACTCATCTTGGCTAGAAGAGTTGGCTAGTACCAACCAACAAGTAAACAGTCGAGCAATTTTAACTGTTATCGGCCAGTAATCATTGATGAAATAACCACATAAAAAAGAGGGATCGGTCGATTCCTCTTTTTTGTTATACTGCATGCAGATTAACCAGCCCATTAGTAGGCCTATGAGTTTTAAGGATTTACGCGATTTTATCGCTCATCTAGAGCAAGAAGGGAAGCTGAAACGAATTTCCCATCCTGTTGACCCTCACTATGAAATGACAGAGATCAGCGATCGAACGCTTAGAGCGGGTGGTCCTGCACTGTTGTTTGAAAATCCCATTGGCTATGACATGCCAGTCTTAACCAACCTATTTGGCACACCGGAACGAGTGGCTATTGGTATGGGACGTCAGGATGTCAAAGAGTTGCGAGAAGTTGGAAAGTTGCTTGCGTATCTAAAAGAGCCTGAGCCGCCTAAAGGCTTTAAAGACGCACTCGATAAGTTGCCGGTCTTCAAACAAGTGCTGAACATGCCCGCTAAACGCTTGCGCAAGGCACCGTGTCAGGAGATCGTTTGGCAGGGTGACGATGTTGATCTTGATAAAATTCCAGTAATGAGTTGCTGGCAAGATGATGTGGCGCCATTGCTTACTTGGGGGTTGACCGTTACTAAAGGGCCAAATAAAAAACGCCAAAACTTAGGTATCTATCGCCAACAGAAAATAGCGAAGAACAAAATTATCATGCGCTGGTTAGCGCATCGCGGTGGTGCTTTAGACCTACGTGATTGGATGGAAACTCATCCAGGTAAACCCTTCCCTGTATCCGTTGCCTTTGGTGCAGATCCTGCGACTATCTTAGGTGCGGTAACGCCTGTACCAGATACTTTATCTGAGTATGCGTTTGCCGGTCTGCTACGTGGGAAGAAGACAGAAGTGGTGAAATCACTCAGCAATGATCTTGAAGTTCCTGCTAGTGCTGAAATCGTCATGGAGGGCTACATTGATCCGAACGAGTTTGCCGATGAAGGGCCGTACGGTGATCATACTGGATACTATAACGAAAAGGAAAAGCACCACGTCTTTACCATTACTCATATCAGTATGCGCAGAGACGCCATTTATCACAGTACTTACACAGGTCGTCCGCCAGATGAACCTGCCGTATTAGGTGTCGCTCTCAACGAAGTCTTTGTACCGATACTGCAAAAACAGTTCCCTGAGATAGAAGATTTCTATCTGCCACCTGAGGGCTGTTCATATCGAATGGCAGTAGTGACGATGAAGAAACAATATCCAGGTCATGCTAAGCGAGTCATGATGGGAGTGTGGTCGTTCCTACGTCAGTTCATGTATACCAAATTCGTTATTGTATGCGATGAAAAGGTGAACGCACGCGACTGGAATCAAGTCGTTGAAGCGATGACGCAGCATATGGAGCCGACTCGTGATACCTTGTTTATCGAAAATACACCCATCGACTCATTAGATTTTGCGTCTCCGGTTATTGGCCTAGGCTCTAAGATGGGGCTCGACGCAACAATTAAATGGGATGCAGAACTTGCATCATCGCAGGGTAGCGAGAGTCAGCATACCGCACTTGATGAGGCGGCGATTGCCGCATTTATCGACAGCCACCCTGAAGTCGTTGATTTCTATATTCCAGAGAAAGCACGTAACAACGGCTTTGCCATCGTAACGATGAAAAAGACGCGTTCAGGCCAATCGCAAGAACTCGCCCAGAAAGTAGAAGACTACTTATTGCAGCATGGGGAACCTAAGTTTGTCATTCTTAGCGATCAAGATGTCAACGCCAAAGACTGGAACGATATTATTTGGGCTGTCACGACACGTATGGATCCTGCTCGTGATACCAAACAAGTTCAGCAAACGGATAAATACCCTTCTCGACTTGTTCTTGATGCAACCAATAAGATTGAAGGTGAGGAAGTCGTGCGAGAATGGGGTACACCTATCAAGAAAGATCGACAACTTGTGGCGAAAATCGATGCGTTTTGGGATAAGTTGAGTATTCTATGAGTCATTCCGTCATTCTGCTTCCAGACAATATACAATTTGAAGTACAGAATGGACAAACGGTGTTGGAAGCCGCGCTCAACAATAACATTCGCTTCCCCCACCGCTGCCAGGTTGGCGCATGCGCCGCCTGTTTATGTCGTAAACTCGAAGGGAAAGTCTCTTATCACCTGGAACCAATGCTCACAGAGAAAGAGCAACAGCAGGGTTGGATATTTGCCTGCCAAGCCTTCGCAGAAAGTAGATTAGTGCTTACTTTTGAAGAGTAAGCGAGAGGAAGACCATGACTATTCAATGCAAAGTAAAGTCAATTCAGCCGTTGGCTTGCAATACTTACCAGATCTTATTACATCCAGAGAGCCCTGTTAGCTTTAAAGCTGGTCAATATCTAATGGTTGTAATGGGAGAAAAAGACAAACGCCCATTTTCAATCGCCAGCAGCCCATGCCGACATGAAGGAGAATTAGAACTTCATATTGGTGCTGCCGAGCACAACGCTTATGCGCAGGAAGTTGTCGAAGCAATGAAAGCAGCAATGGAAAATGATGGCGAAGTGACAATAGACGCGCCTCATGGTGATGCGTGGGTGAGAGAAGCGAGTGAACGACCAATGTTGCTCATTGCTGGTGGCACAGGCTTTAGTTACGTTCGTTCAATCCTAGATCATTGCTTGGCTCAAAATCGAGAGAACGAAATCCATCTATACTGGGGTGGGCGTGATGAACGCCAACTTTATGCAAAACAAGAATTAGAAGAGATTGCTAGCAAGAACAGCCATGTTCACTTTATCCCTGTTGTAGAAGACGCTGGGCAAGAGTGGCAAGGGAAGGTTGGTAATGTCTTACAAGCAGTTGCTCAAGACTTCGAGTCGCTTGCACAGTACGACATCTATATAGCGGGACGCTTTGAAATGGCAGGCGCAGCGCGAGAACAATTCACGCTTAACAAGCAGGCGTTAGCTGAAAACATGTTTGCTGATGCGTATGCCTTTATCTAAAACCTAGATAAGATGGTTAAAAAGGGAGCGTTTCGCTCCCTTTTTTAATGGTTTTGAATATAAATTCAGCGAACGGTCTCTTTTTTCAGTTTAATTTGAAAAAGGGCTTGCGCTTAAAACTCAACTCCCTATAATGCGCATCCACTGACACGGCAGACGCCACAAGGCCTCAGCGGTAAATCAGTAAAGCCAACTAGCAAAATTTCGAATTGAAAAGTTTGAAATAAAAAATTCAAAAAAGTGTTTGACACTTAGAATTGAAACGCTAGAATGGCTGCCTCTTCCGAAGTGACATTGGTCACAAAGAAGGGGAGCTCTTTAACAATATAAACCTATCAATCTGTGTGGGCACTCGTTGATGATAATCCAATTAGAAATTTCTCTAAATAAAGAGGGGTTTCAAATTAGGTTTCAATGAAACGAAGTGACCAAACAAGACTTCTTCTGGAAACATTAGAGGACTTGGCACAGTCAATTCATTATCGTTCTGTTGGAACGATAATAGCTTTAAAATTACATGTTTATGTTTTCATAAATATGAGTTTTGAAGTCAGTATTCATTGAGCCGAACAAAATCTTAAATTGAAGAGTTTG
>NZ_JATABI010000038.1:0-42534 GCF_036533795.1 Vibrio sp. M250220
ACGGCTCAACGGATGTACTCACACCTGATACCGTCCTCCCCGAGAATGACCAAGTGGATGTTCACAATATCTTGGTTCACCCAATTGAAGAGCACGAGCAAGAAATTGGCACGGTTCTCTACCCAGAAGAAGATCTAGTCGAATATATTGTCACCTTCCCTGCGGATGCTGGGCTCCCTCCTCTTTATTTAGTCTTCAATAAACCAAAAGTAAAGCCATTGGAAGTCGGAACTTACGGTGAGTTAGCACCTAAAAGTAAAAAAGATGGTATGGATATTGACCATATTCCATCTCAGGCTGCTTTAAGAAGAGCAACAGAAAGTGCATTGCAGGGGCAAGCTCTTACTAAAGAGGAAGAACGTACGTTAATTAATACTGCTGCAATTGCTATACCTCAGGAGGTTCATCGAAAGTGTAGTGAAACATACGGTGGTAGAAATCAGGCTGATAAGCAGAAAATTGATGCAATGGATATAAAATCGGCGGTTGACTCTAATTTTGACGCTATTAAAGAGTGTTTGAAAAATGAAGGCTATAGTGATGAAGATTTAGAAAAGGCCAGAACTCAACTACATGAAATTAATATTAAAAATGGTTGGTATTAAATGAGCGCGTACAAAAAATTTCTCGGAAAAAAATACAATGAATTACTAAAACAGGCGAACTTTTTAGCTTTGATTGGTGGTAATGTTCCAGAAGTATTGAACTCTAATAGTGATGCATTTTACATATGTGTTGGCTCATCTGGTATCGAGTTTAGGTTTGATCGCCAAACTTATGAGCTAACTACTGTTGTCGTGACTAACTCAGCTTTTTATGAGGATGAGCTTAATTTGGTAGAAAACCGTTTTCAGGTAAGAAATGTTCTTGGTTTACCGTCAAATGAACGGCCTGAGAAAAATATCCCTGTTCTCGGGAGAGTCGGCGCAATGGATGAGTATACAGATGAGAGAGGGGTTTCTACACAAGTAGTGTATAGAGTAGGGTCTGATGATATTGAAAGGGTACATTATCAAAAAAAGGAGTATATACCCGTAATCATTGAAGATGCTTGATTTCTCAAGCTCTTCGTATTCACGTATCGACCGTTGCTGGGGGAACCACCAGCGGAAATATCGCTGCTGCTGGCACGCTATTAGTATTGGGTATTGTAGGAGTTACCTCTGCGCCTGTGTTAGCAATTGCTTTAATTGGTGCTTTTGTTGCAGGAGGAGTGGTTGGTGGAATCACTGGTACGGCTATTGGAAAAACCTTTGGTGATATCCTTTATGAAAAGGTCATCGACCTTAAAGAATCGAGTGAAGAGCTTGTAGAGGATTGGCTTTGAGTAATTTTTTTGAACATGCTTATACTATTATTACAGGCATACTAGCTGTATATGTGATCATATGGTCTGTTCCCGCAGTAATTATGAGTGCAATGGTCTCACTAGGAAGCATTGAAAAAATTGTATTTATTGATAAGCAGGTAGCTAAGGATTTAGATAAATATTACGACGACCAAGGGTATATGAAATGGAACTACCAAATGTCCTATTCTATAGGGACTAGATTGTTTGGTTACTGGCTAGCCTACCCATTTATAAGACATAGAGTAACAACTAAATCTAAATGGTTCAGATTGTTTATGTGGATTAATAGTATTGGGATATGGAGCTGGCTTCTAGTTCCTTCCTTATCTTTTGTAGAAAAATTAATGTAACCGTAGTTGTGTGAAATCAACGTACATTCAGCAAAGTTACGATGCGTGTCCGTTTCAGTATGTACACCGTATCCGCCCCATGATCCCACGGGGCGATTTGCTAGTGCTTGAAGTTCCAAGGCAGGAGTGCTTCGATATCTGGCTCTGCTTTCGCCAGCTCTTTCATGCACTTGACCATGTAGTCGTAGAGGATAAGGCCGTTGGCTTTCGCTGTCTCGACGATACTGTATCGCTTCAGCTCCATTAGATTGGTCGAGAAGAGCTTAATTGCGTTAGAGCAAAAGTGGAGACGGCTATACATCACAAATCGCTGAAATAGGCACTAAAAAGAAATCACTCTAAGATCGTTAACACTCTTTCACCAAAGAAACGACAATATCACCGCTCACTGGTACCGTTTCATCAGCTTGAGCAAGCATTTGAATGTGCTGCTTGCTGTTAACCGTAAACAATGGCACCACTGTCGCTGATTTATACTGCTCTTGGTAATCCTCGTAACCAAAGCTATCACTCAGCTTAGTGTGTTTTATTTCTGCGCCTTGGCTAATCAGACTCGCGAGCTTTTTGTAACTAGTCGTGCCTCCGAGTAGCAAGGAGTAGGCGTGTTCCGAATTATGGCTATGCTTATCCAACCTCTCCTGCTCTTTTTTATCTTGCAGGCTAAACACCTTACGATACCCAAATTCATTCGAGAAATGTACGCTCGCCACCGAGTTTAAGTGCTGATCGGGCGTAACTGCCAACACTTGCCCTATCCCAATCAAATCAAGGTACTCATCGGCATGACTTGAAGTCGGGTTGCCATAATAGCTGTCAAAACCACCCATACGTGCTTTACTAACATAATCCCAGTTGGTATCTGACATAAGCACGCGACAACCGTAAGTTTGAATCGCTTTACCCAATGCTCTCGCCACATCGTTCGCGCCAACGATTAAAAAGCCTCTTGGTGCTGGCTCAGCGACCCCAAGCAGATTGGCAATCGGACGAGCGGTGGCACTTTGCAGCACCACGGTACCGATGATGACCATAAAGATAAGTGGGACAAGTAGGTTGGCTTGCTCAACATTTTGCTGAGTTAGCTTAATGGCAAATAGAGACGACACCGCTGCTGCAACAATACCTCTAGGTGCCACCCAAGCAAGAAATGCTTTCTCTTTAATTTCTAAATTGCTGCGCAAGGTGGATAAGAAAATGGAAGCTGGGCGCGACACCAACTGAATCACGATAAACAGCGCCAAAGCTGCCCACCCAAGCTGAGCAAAGTCACTCAACTCAACCCTAGCAGCGAGCAGAATGAATAAGCCAGAAATAAACAAAATGGTCAGGTTTTCTTTAAAGTGGAGGATATGACTGATGTTGACGCCTTTGGCGTTCGCCAGCCAAATACCCATCACGGTTACTGTCAATAGACCCGATTCGTGTGCTAGGTAATTGGATAAGGCAAACACGCCTAACAAGATGGTCAGCACAGCAAAAGGCTGTAAGTACTCTGGTAGCCAGTGGCGCCGTATCATAGATGCAACCAACACACCTGCGGCGATGCCGACAGAAAAGCCAATCACCACAATCAAACCAAATACCGCCAAACTGTGCATTTGACTGTGCGAGACAATGAACTCGTATACCATCACTACAAACAGCGCGCCTAGAGGATCAATAAGTATCCCTTCCCAACGCAAAATATTGGCGAGCTTCGAGCTCGGTCTGACCGTTCGTAGCAAGGGAACTATCACGGTTGGCCCAGTGACCACCGTCAGGCTCCCGAACAAAAATGCCAGCGCCCAATCTAGGCCTAATAAATAATGCGTCGCCACGGTAGTAATAATCAATGACACCACAGCGCCGATCGTTACTATGCTCCAAACACTCTTACTTATCCCTTTGATCTGCTTAAAATTGAGCGTCAAGCTGCCTTCAAAAAGAATCACTGCAACCGCTAAAGAGATAACTGGAAAAAATAGATCCCCCAACGCTTCTTGAGGAGAAAATAGACCAAGTACAGGCCCCACTAACAAGCCTGCTATGAGTAGAAACAAAATAGCGGGAAGTTTTAGCTGCCATGCAACCCATTGGCAAATCAAACCCAGTAAGCCAACACTAGCGAGGGTTAGTGCAATCGTCTCCGAAGTCATTGAGTATCCTTATAACGAGCGAAGTAGAATTTTCTATACTAAACAGTGGGTAATAATTAGACAACAACGCCAAGTAAAACCAAACCATTACTGTTTGCTTATAGACAGTTAAATAAAAAATGGCTCTAAAAATAGAGTCCTTTATACCGAATCAACTTGAAGATGCAGGTTTGAGAACCTGGAAATTATCATTAATTCTAGATATCAAAGAGCCTGCGATCTCTGGAAGAGTCACAGCAAAAAATTGGTCTATTTCCACCTTGAAATCCCGTTTTCTTTTGAAATAGACGTTGTTCCTCGACTTCTCATTCATTACTTTCCATAGCCACTCTATTGGGTTGAGGTTTGGACTGTAAGGTGGAAGATAATGCAGTTCAATATTCAGGACAAACGCCGCATCTTTGACTAAGTCACTGCGGTGATACCCCGCACCATCTAAAATGGTATGAAGCTTATGGGTTAACGGATAACTCTCTCTTAACTTACAGAAAAAACGAACAATCGATTCATTGTTAATGCTCTCATAGGCGTGAACAATGGTTGCACCAATATCCGACAGGTTCAGTGCGCCAATAATGTTCAATCGGCTACGATTACCCGTTGTTTCAATCACTTTATCCTGACCAGTACGTATCCAGCCATGCGATATTTTTGTTGATAGTGTTGGGTGAACTGCATCGATAAAGACTATCGATTCATCCTCGCCACAGCTTGCCTTTAGCGCTTCATATGCCTCTATGAATGCTTGCTGTTTTGCTTCATCAAACTTGTGTGGTATGCCTTTCGGTTGCTTGTAGCTAAAACCATTGTGGTGAAGCCATTTGTTCATACCAGAAACAGTATAATCAAGTCCAAATGTCTCTTTAACGTAGGCGACAATTTGATGAGTATGAGAATAGGTTTTCTCAGACAAATGCTCGATTAGGTGCATGGTTTGAATAGCGGAAAGCTTGCTTTGGCTTCCGCCATTCTCAGGCTTAAGTTTTTCAGAAAGTACGTAGTCACTGAGGTGACGTGCAACGGTCGATTCATGAATACGAAGAGCTTGTGAAATCATAGTCTGACTCCAGCCTTCAGAAGCCAGCAAAACCGCTTTAATACGGTCGCAAACTCGACTATCACGTTCAATGTCGTGCATTTGTTCGAGTTGCAGTTTCTGTTGAGAAGTCAGTGTAATTTTCATGGTTCGTAGCATGATACTGATTCTAAATAAAATCAAGCATTTTCAATGATCAGGGGTATACACACTCTTATTCGGGGATCATTAACCCCAACATGGTTTTCGTAATGAGCTTACCTCTTTCTGGCTGCTAGTATCTAACCAAATGGTCGACTTAAATTCTTGACGAGGATTACTCACCTTGAGCGTCTTTACTTTCAAGCAAATTTTAAACTTTTTGAGGTTGTATGGTTACAGCAATATCCCACATAAACCCAAGCAGCTCTCTGGCTACAGCAGTAATGGCCACTTGTGATCTTTTCCCTCTAGCAAGCAAACTTCGATAACGGAAACATAACCGCAGCTGTGCTTTCCAAGAAATATCCTTAGCTTCTTGGCAGACACTATCTGGGCGGTAGGTGACTAACCAGTTGCCAACTTTTGCCTTCGTTCTATAGCTCCATGCTGCTTCATATAACAAGCGCCTAAGTTCTACGTTGCCAACCTTAGTTATTCCGGCTTTTCTAACTTTGGTGCCGCTTGAACACTCGCCAGGGATCAGCCCTAGAAACGCCATGATTTGCTTGGGATTACTAAATCGAGAAAAATCTCCCAATTCAGCAACAACTGAAATAGCAATAGTCCGACCGACACCTTTCAAAGCTTGTAATTGGTTAACAAGATTATAGAGCGACCAATCTGGAAGTAATCGATCAATCTCTTGGTCAAGCTGTGTGATTCGGTTTTCTATTTGCTCAAGGCTTTGTCGATAATGCTCGTACGCAATTTGTTGGGATGGGAGTGGGAATGACTGATTTGCCAGCCATATTCGATGCCTGACAGTCCACATTTTTTTGTCATATCGCTTACCTGTCCTAAGAAGAATACTCTGGATACGTTGTTTAGCGACTTTTTCATCTTTCTTTGAGCAGCTTCGTGCACGGATCAAATCTCTCATCGCCTCATGAGTAATATCCGGAACCCATACTTCAACGAGTTCGCCAGCACGAAGAAGCCGAGCAAGTGCGACAGCATCTCGATGATCATTCTTTATCTTATTGGTAGAAATTTTAGGAATTCGAGAAGGGGCAACAACAGTACAATCGATATTCAAACTCAGTAAAAGCCGATAAATACCATAACCAGTAGGCCCGGCTTCATAGCAGGCTAGAAATGAGGGGTGTAGCTTCATAAGCTTCTTCATCAGCCTAATGACAGAATCTTTGGATGAGGATATGTACCCCAAAACCTTACCTCTCCCTGTCGTTCAGGACTCGCTATTGCAACTGCAATAGTGTCTTTATGAACATCAAGCCCTACATAAGCCGAGTAATTGTTAACATTTGCCATATCAGAGACCTCCAAAAACACACCATAGGTGAATGTTAAGTATATAAGGTCATACCATCTGGCTCTTCTCGACCAATCAGCGAGTGCTATGCTTTACAGTCTCGTCGAGACCGCGAAAGCCAATGGACTCATCCTCTACGACTACATGGTCAAGTGTATGAAAGAGCTGGCGAAAGCGGAGCCAGATATCGATGCGCTCCTACCTTGGAACTTCAAACATTAGTAGCATCGCCCTGTGGGATCATGGGGCGGATACGCTTCAATATGTACACCGATGAAAATGGCAAGTAACAAGTCGTTGGTATAAAAACGGGCGAAGGAAGCGCATACGGTGATCGTGTAGCGAAGCGTGAGGCGGTGCAGCAAGGGCAACCCTTTATTGTAATGGTATCACCATTACCTGGACACCTGACGGCTCAACCGATGTACTCACGCCTGATACCGTTTTCCCCGAGAATGACCAACTGGATGTTCACAATATCTGGTGGCTCAATGTTAGGCAAAGCTACTGGTGATATTATGTATATTGCTTATCAGTGGGGGAAAGATCAGGTTGAAGCTAATCAGGAAGATCCTAGATGATTACATTTAAATTAGTATTTGCCTTATTTACAGTGCTTATATTTTGGTGTTTTGTTATTTGGTGTGTGCTCGGTACCATTATGTTAGCCATGGCTTCATTAGGGAATATTGGAAGAATTGTATTTATTGACAAGCAATTAGCTAAGGATTTAGATAAATATTACGACGAACAAGGGTATATGAAATGGAACTATCAAATGTCCTACGAAATTGGAACTCGATTGATGGGTTAATTGCATTGGCATCTGGATCTTTGTTATCGCATCATGCTTTACCCTATTGGTGAAATGGCTGGAGACTATAGGTTAATCATTCACTGAGGCATCGTTCGAGGACTTATTTTGAGTGATTTGCTTAAGGGGTTTTCATGAACATTTTTTGTACAGCAATTTAACTTACTTAACCGCCCCAAACCGACTTCTGACAAATATGCGGAATATAAAGCTGAAGGTAAGACTCCGTTAAACGAAGGGCTTCGTTAGCGAGTTCAGGGGTAATATAGCCATGTTCATGGTAAGACAGTGAATATATCTTGTCGGCGACTTGCAGTGAAATAGCGAATACATTGATGGGTTGGGTAAACAGGGGGACATCGAAGAATTGACGATAGATTGCTTCGACTTCTTTACCCAATGTTAAATCATGTTTGGTGTCAGCGTGACCAAGTTCAGTAAAAGTATGGCGACCTAAAATCAGCTTTCTCGCGATTGGATTATTGTTGTAGTAGTCCACATAGGCGGTTTCGATCATACGGTTAATATCAGTCCAATGCGTGACTTTTTCGGCATCGATACATTGACCAAGTAGTGAGTCGAAATCAGTAAACACATCGTCTAATAAGCTATGGAATAGATTCTCGATGTTCGGGTAGTGGTGATAGACGGTCGAGGTGGCCATACCGCATTCTTTTGCCACATCGTACATAGAGATATCAGTAGCTTCTCGCCTTTCCATTAGTTGAGTAACGGCGTTATGAATTTTTGTAAGTTTCTCTTTTGTAGTTACTTTTCGCATAAAACTGTCGTCACTTATTGTCAAAGCAGATTTCAAAATAGAGGGTTGATTGTCAAAAATCAATTCTGTCAATATGAAGTTTGATGTCATCAACCCTTATGTTTCGAGTGTTTGGATATTCGTGGAAAAAATCGATCTTGATCAAAACTACGCTTGGATATGTGTGCCTGATTTCCCTTCTATGATTTCGAGTGCGCAGGAAAGATCGCCGATATGACCATGTTGCCCGGTCTTTTCCACAAATTGGCAGCATGCATCGACTTTTGGCCCCATCGAACCGGCAGGAAAGTGATATCCCTTCATCTCGTTAACCGATACTCTTTCTAGCTTTTGTTCTTGTGGCGTGCCCCAATCCAAACAAACATGAGTCCCATCAGTTAAGATCAGTAAGTGCTCTGCGCCAATTTCTTCGGCAATAAGTGCGGCTGTCATATCTTTATCAATCACAGCTTCAAAACCGACATAGGCACCATCTTTTTCGATAACAGGAGCGCCGCCGCCGCCGCCACAAATAATAAGGTGCTCTTTCTCAAGTAAGTCTTTAATCGCTTTTATTTCTAGCACCTCTTTAGGCGCAGGAGATGGAACAACGCGGCGCCAATGCACACCGTCTGGTTTTACGATCCAATTATTGGCTTCAGCCAGCAATTTAGCTTGCTGCTCGGTATAAACAGGTCCAATAAATTTGCTTGGGTCAGCGATGGCTGGGTCATTTTCATCAACAACGATGCGCGTCAGTATTGTGGTGGTAAAGCGGTCTTCGATGGCAGCATTTAACCCCTGTTGAATTAAGTAGCCGATCATACCTTGGGTTTCAGCGCCTAATACATCAAACGGATACGGCGGGCACTCTTTATAAGCATCATTCTGTAGAGAGAGTAATCCCACTTGAGGGCCATTACCGTGCACGATAACCAAGCGATAATCTTTACTCAGGGCTGCTAATGAACTTGCTGTTTGCTCAATACTCTTTTGCTGGTTTTCACAGCTCATTACTTCTCCGCGTTGCAGTAGCGCATTGCCACCGACCGCAACAACAATAATAGGCTTCAACATCTCTTAATCTCCAAATAATGATTGGCTAAAAGCCACGTAAGATGGAGATACTCTATTGAAATATCAGAGTACTATTGGCGATAAAAATCACAATTCGATTTCTGCTCAAAAGTGGGTCTATTTAGTTGCCACCCCGTCACAGAAAGTGAAAATAATCGATAATTCAAGCGGATATGTGATCTTGTTTTCAATTCAAGGTGCTCAATAAATAAACAGTGTTTTTGTTGATGAAAATCAATCATTCAGTGTTTGGTTGTTTTTTATCCAGTTTTTGTCGGTTCTATTTCACTTGCAATTTGAGTTCATTCGCTCAAAACCGATATTCAGTTTTCATCCCAGTTCACATCATCGCTTTGCCGTTTAATAAGTTCCGAATGAGATATTAAGGAGCTAAGCGATGAGCAACGAAACGCAAGGAAAAATGGGGGTCACTGGGATAGCACTCTTTACACTGTGTGCTGTGCTAGTAGTCGACACATTAACCGCGTCAGCAAGTATTGGCGTTAGCGCTATTGGCTGGTGGGTGCTAATGCTGGTCTTCTTTGTTATTCCCTACGGACTAATCACTTCAGAGTTAAGCACCGCCTATCCAGGAGAAGGGGGGATTTACGATTGGGTAAAACAAGCTTTCAACTTTAAATGGGCAGTAAGAACCACTTGGTTTTATTGGATCAACGTAGGCTTGTGGATGCCTGCTGTCTACATCATGTTCGCGGGTATGTTCGCAGAGCTGTTTATGCCGGGCTTGTCGCTATGGGGGCAGATCGCAATTTGTATCTTGTTGACTTGGCTAACGGTATGGATTTGTAATGTTTCTGCTGATATTGGCGTGTGGGTAACGAACATTGGCGCGGTATTAAAAATAATCGTAATCAGCACCTTAGGTGTAGGCGGATTTATCTACGCGATGAAAAACGGCGTTGCCAATGAGTTCACTTTGCCTGCAATGATGCCTTCATTAGATTCAGCGGTCTCTTTTCTACCAGCCATTGTTTTCAACCTGATGGGCTTCGAGCTTGTCGCGACGATGACCAAAGAGATGAAAGACGTCCGTGACATGCCTAAGGCTGTTTTCCTTTCCATCGGTATCACCGCTTTCCTATACATCTTCGGTACTGTTGGAATTTTGATGGCGTTACCCGTCGAAAGCATTGGACTTGTGGCTGGCCTGATCGACACCTTTAAAACCTTATTTGGTGAAGGTCCGTTTGGCACGGCAATGGTTTACGTCTTTGGCACGTTCGCTCTACTCACGCTTATCGGCAACATGGTGAGTTGGACGATGGGGGCAAGCCGTGCGGCAGCAGAAGCGGCTCAAGAAGGTGAACTGCCTGCTCCAGTGGCAAAAGTATCAGAGAAGGGTTCTCCAATTGGCGCGAACAACATTACAGGCATAGTCTCAACGGTTGTCATCTTGTCGTACGCGTTGTTTGCTCAAGGTAACGATGATCTGTTCTGGTCTATCTTCGCTTTCTCAAGCTGCATTTTCTTACTTCCTTATCTGTTCATGTTCCCAGCGTATCTGAAGCTGCGTGTGGTTGATGGCCAACGTGAGCGCCCATTCAAAGTGCCGGGAGGTATGCCCGCTCAATGGCTGATGTCGATTGTGTGCTTCTTCGTGATTTTCCAAGCGGTGGTTCTATTTATCTTCCCTGAGGCACTCGATCTCACGGTGGCAGATTGGGGATACACAGGGCCAGTTTTGATTGGTGTTATCGCGACAGTCTTGATTGGTGAATGGATTTTGTTGGGGGCTCTCAAGCACAAAAAAGCACAAAGCGAGCAAGAGGATAGCTCTGGCGACACTGCAGAAAATAAACAAGCTCAAGCTTAAGTTGGAGGATAGAGCAATGAAGAAAGTTATTGATACCACACCAAAACATGATGGTTTCAGAATGCCTGGTGAGCATGAGCCACACAATGAAATTTGGATGGCATGGCCAGAGCGTACAGATAACTGGCGCGACGGAGCGAAACCAGCGCAGAAAGTGTTCTCGGAGGTTGCCGAGCAGATCAGTAAAACTACACCAGTGACGATGCTCGCGAGCTCAACTCAATACGATAACGCGGTGTCTCGCTTACCTGAAGATATTCGAGTTCTAGAAGTCTCAACCGATGACTCATGGATGCGTGATATTGGCGCGACATACGTCGTTGATGATAAGGGAGAGCGTCGCGGAGTTGACTGGGAATTTAATGCTTGGGGTGGTTTCGTTGATGGTTTGTATTCACCTTGGAACAGAGACAATCAAGTCGCACAAAAAATGTGTGAAACCATCCGAGACTCAAGATATCGAGCACCTATCGTATTGGAAGGTGGCTCAATCCATGTGGATGGTGAAGGCACGCTTTATACAACGGAAGAGTGCTTATTGCATGAAAGCCGTAATCCAGACTTGAGTAAAGAAGAGCTGACCAAAGTGCTGTGTGAATACCTCAATATTCAGAAAGTGATTTGGTTACCTCGTGGTCTCTATAATGATGAAACCAATGGCCATGTAGACAACATCTTACATGTGGTTAAGCCGGGCGAAGTCGTGCTGACTTGGTGTGATGATGAAAACGATCCTCAGTATGAAATCAGCCGAGAAGCGTATGACTACATCACAAGCCAAACCGATGCTAAAGGGCGAGAAATCAAAGTACACAAGCTGCCAATGCCAGGTCCTTTGTATATGTCTACTGATGAAGCAGCAGGGATTGATATTGCAGAAGGGATGGAACGTGAAGCGGGTGAGCGATTAGCGGCATCCTACGCCAACTATCTGATTACCAATAAGCAAATAGTATTGCCATTGCTGGATAAACGCTATGACGACGACGTGATTGAAATCCTAGAAGAGCTCTACCCAGGTTATGAGGTTAATGGCATTCCAGCGCGAGAGATCTTGCTCGGTGGCGGCAATATCCACTGCATTACTCAGCAAGTACCAAGAATATAACCTGAGGTCATCGCCTCAAACATAAAAACAGCAACAACAAAGTTTAAATCCAACCGAAACGAAATCATCACGAGATCGACTTAAACGACACCGTGAAACGACGAAAAATAGGAATATATTATGAAATTACCTTCTTCTAGCGCGACTGAACTGAACAAAGCAAACCTTGAGCACATGGTATCAATGAAAGACTTCTCTGTTGAAGAGATGGATAACATGATGGAGTTAATGACGTACCTAAAGCAGGCACGTAAAGACAATGCGATTCCACAACTGTTTAAAGGCAAGTCAGTGGGTATGATCTTCGAAGCGGGCTCTACACGAACTCGCGTATCGTTTGAGGTAGCCGCAACTTTACTGGGTGGTCACGCGCTGTTCCTTTCGCCGAAAGATATTCACCTAGGAGGTAAAGAGTCGATTGATGATACCTCTCGCGTTCTATCACGTATGTGTGACGTCATCATGGCTCGTACCAATAGCCCTGAAACCTTGGATGGTTTGCTAAACATGTCGACAGTGCCGGTTATCAATGGCCTTGATACACGTTTCCACCCAACCCAGATGCTGGCTGACCTATACACCATCAGAGAGCATATTACCGACGGACGTAAGCTATCTGACTTAACGCTGGCGTTTATGGGTGATGCTACGGATGTGTGTCGTTCTTTGATGCTGACTTGTGCAAAATATGGTATGGGCTTTAAGCAAATTGGCCCTAAGAAGTACCATATGGAGCAAGAATGGATTGATATGGCGCTCAACTTCTGTGAAGAGTCTGGCGGTACGATTGAAATTACCGATGACGTGGAACGTATCAGTGATTGTGATGTGGTTTACGGCGACAGCTTCTACTGGGTGACTCAGATGGACGAGAAAGAAGAGCGCTTGGCGGCATTTATGCCGGACTACGTCATCACTGAAGAGCTGATGGCAAAAGCTCGTCCTGGCGCAATGCTTCTTCACTGCTTGCCAGCAAACGACAAAGAAGAAGTGACTCGTGGCGCACTAGAGAGTGGATACTCCGTGGCATTCGATGAAGCTGAAAACCGTCTGACGGCTCAAATGGCTATCTTGGTTTACTTCACGCATAAAGATTCGGTTATCCCAACGCAAGAAACCATCAAGCATCACGAAGATAAGATCAATGGTTTCCTAAGTACCCTATAACGTTCGATGACAGTTTGTTTTGCCCCGTTTAAATAGTAGCAGCAAAACAAGACTTAAATGGCCCTGTTTCCCCAGCGAGAAGCAGGGCTAATTATTTGCTTCCGGTGATTGGTTTAAAGCTTCCTAAAAATAAGCACTTCTACGAGTCGCCATACAAGGAGAAATATCGACATGAGTATCGGTATCAAAAAAATTTCAAGAAACACTGATAACGCCCCATTAAATCAGATGTCGACGCAATCTGTTGCGTTTTCCCACTACAACAATATTTCGGCTCAGTTGCCTGTCAGTCCTAAAACTGGAAAGTTGATTTTAGGTGGCGTTAAAGTGCAGGTAGAGCAGTGCTTGATGAATATTAAAGCTATAGTCGAAAGCATTGGTCACGGCATGTATGATCTCGTCAGAGTGAACGTATATCTTAAAAATATTCAGGATCTCGATGCTGTAAACGAAGTGTATTCTTCATTCTTCCAAGGCTACTTCCCAACGCGTACCGTGCTTGCGGTTTCGGCGCTGCCACTAGAAGGAGCGCTAGTTCAGATGGATGCGGTGTTGTCTAATGGTGAAGGAACTTATCCTCAAGAAGCGTGTGATTTGGTTAAAGTGGCGAAAAATACAGCTGATGCACCAGCATGTTTGCTATCAACACATACTGTTGCTTTTTCCCATTATAACCATTTGTCAGCTCAACTACCGATTGTTCCAGCAACGGGGAATATTGTTGCGGGTGACGCCAAAGAGCAAGCTGTTCAATGTCTTAAAAACCTCAAAGCGGTACTAGCAAGCATTGATGCTCCATTTGACGATATCGTTAAGATCAATATTCAGGTCTCAAGCCTTGAAGACGTTGAAGCAATTAACGAAGTGTACAGCACCTTCTTCCCTGACTCTGCAATAGCCAGAGCGGTAAGTTACATGCCTGCTCGTTCGTTGATGGTTGCAGAGGGCTTACCTATGAATGCGCTAGTGCAGATAGATGCCACAGTCTCACATGGTGACGGCACTCCTCCACAAGCGGTAGAAGATCGACATGGCATTGTGATCAGAGCAAACAACACTAAAAACGCCCCTAGCCACGCACTATCGACGCAAACTGTCGCATTTTCGCATTACAACAATCTTTCGGCGCAGTTGCCTATAGACCCAATTACAAAAGCTGTCGTTGCGGTTGGCGCAAAAGAACAGGCGATGCAGTGCTTGAACAACTTAAAGGCGATTATAGAAAGTGTCGGTCATGTGATGGATGATATCGTTAAGATAAACATCCAACTTACAGATATGGCGGATCTGGACTCAGTCAATGAAATATACGCAAGTTATTTTGAAGAAGAGCTTCCAGCGCGAACAGTGGTTGGAGTTTCCGCGTTACCAATTGGTGCGCTAGTGCAAATGGATGCGATTGTATCGAATGGTGAAGGTACTCCGCCAAGCGCGTAAATCGGAATCGAAATGAGTAATGCCCCGTACCTCACGGGGTTTTCAAGGTATCATCGTGACAGGAACGTTACGAGACTCATTATATGTATTGGAGGGAATACTTGAGCAACAGACGAGGCTCAACCCCATAGAGATAATGACAGATACTGCCGGCGCTAGCGATATTATATTTGGGTTATTCTGGTTGTTAGGGTATCAGTTCTCCCCTCGATTGGCTGATGCAGGAGAAGCAGTATTCTGGCGAGTAGATAAGTCCGCTGCCTATGGACCGTTAGATGATTTGGCTCGAAGCTGTACGACTCTTTCAAAAGCAAAAGAACAGTGGGATGAAATGATGCGTACAGTCGGTTCATTAAAGCTTGGAACCATTCGAGCATCAGAACTGGTTAGCTCAGGGCATCATGGAAGTCGGCAGAGTCAACAAAACATTGTACTTGCTTAATTATATAGACGACGAGGATTATCGTCGCCGGATCTTAACACAACTCAATAGGGGGGAGGGTCGACACGCTGTCGCTAGAGCCGTTTGCTATGGTCTACGCGGAGAAATCAAAAAGCGTTATCGTGAGGGACAAGAAGATCAGTTGGGCGCATTAGGTATCGTTACAAATGCAATCGTGTTATGGAACACTCTCTACGTACAGCAAGCATTAAATTAGATGAAATCCAATAGTGAAGAAATTGTAGAAGAAGATATCTCTCAGCTATCCCCACCAATATACAAACACATCAACATGTTAGATCATTATACGATTACGTTGCCAGAAGACTTAAAGAAAGGGGAGTGAAGATCTTTGAACATTAATGAAGGTGATAAATATTGAGTCAATATAAGAGCGATAAGGGATTATTAATCAATGACTTAAATCCATTATCTCTCCAACAAGTTTGAAACCAAAAGATATCGAGCCACATTGGGATGAGGTATTGCGTCTCGCCACATCAATTAGGCAAGGGACAGTCACCGCTTCTCTGATGATGAAAAAGCTGGCTAGTTACCCCAAACAGAATGGATTAGCTAAAGCATTGAGAGAAATTGGCAGATTAGAAAGAACGTTGTTCATGCTTGATTAGCTTCGAGATCCGGTCGTGACTCCAATTACTCTGGGGTTGTCGTCAGTGACCGAATGGCGGTCACAAAGGTTCAGTTAATATGTTTCAAACACACCAGCGTTGTAATCACGAATGGTTTGCTCAATTTCAGCCATGCTGTTCATGACAAAAGGCCCATAATGAACAACAGGCTCATCGATCGGTTGACCAGAAAAGATCAGTACCCCACCCGATGCGAGGTTGGTCAGAGACACCTTGTCCCCCTTGCTCAACAGAGCGAGTTCACCTTGATTGACTACCTGACCATCAATAGCGACAGAGCCCTGATAGCTAAGAACCATCATGTTAAAGTGTTCTGGCACCTCAATTGAAAGTTGCTGTCCTTGCTCAGAACGCCAATCAGAAACACTCAGTTCGACCCCTGTTCTGTCTAGCGGCCCCGTTAACGTCTCACCATTGGCAATTAAGGTTCCAGCTAATACCCGCAGCAATCCAAGTTCATCACCGCTATGTTCAGTGATGGTTTCTGGTTGGAAGTCAAAATATTGCGCGGGTTTCATTTTGTCTCGGGCAGGCTGGTTAATCCAAATTTGAAAACCGTGCAAATCGCCCTCTTCCATAATGGGCATCTCACTATGGATAACGCCACGACCCGCCGCCATCCATTGCGCACCACCACTGCGAAGTTCACCAACATTTCCCATATGATCACGATGCTGAAAGTGGCCTTTGAGCATATAGGTTAGGGTTTCAATGCCACGGTGTGGGTGTGGAGGAAATCCACCGACATAGTCTTTACGTTGATCCGATTTCAACTCATCGACCATCAAAAATGGTGAAAATTGTGTATTGTTAAACCCAGCGACACGTTGGATTTTCACACCATCACCATCAGATGTCGCATGAGTGCGGATGATTTGCTTGATTACTCGATTCGCCATGATCGCCTCCCGATAACTTGATAGGTGTAGTTTAGAGAGCGATATGCCTTTCATACAGAGGGCAGAAGCGAACAGCTTGTTTGAAAAATTTGAATGAGTACAGCTAGACACTGGCGGCTAGCTGACACTGAACACATGCCTCACTCATCAAACAGCGATTGGTATCTGTTCCGCATCAGGATAAGATACGCCATCTCTAAGTCACGGAAGTCCTGATAATAATTATGAAAGCTCACCCATTTATTGATGCTGGTGTTAAATACACTCCGCACTATTTCCAAGTACCCTTAAACTACGCAGACAGCGCACAAGGGACAATTGAAATCTTTGCTCGTGAACTATCACTGGTCGCCGATGGCGACAGCACTAAGCCTTGGCTGGTCTATTTTCAGGGTGGACCGGGGTTCCCGTCTCCACGCCAGAATGGTCACAATGGCTGGGTAAAACGTGCCCTACAAGAGTACCGAGTGTTACTCCTCGATCAACGCGGTACTGGCAATAGTTCTGTGATCACCCATCAAACTCTGGCTCCGTTCTCGGCAGAGCAGCAAGCTGAGTACCTAAGTCATTTCCGTGCAGACAATATCGTTCGTGACGCGGAATTTATTCGTCAACAGTTTGGTATTAACCAGTGGGCGATTCTCGGTCAGAGCTTTGGTGGTTTTTGTTCACTTACTTACCTGTCACTGTTCCCTAAAAGCCTTTCTCGTAGCTACATCACTGGAGGTGTGCCATCTATTCACCGTCATCCTGACGAGGTGTATCAGGCCACGTTCAAGCGTACGATGGAAAAGAACCAAGCTTTCTTCAAACAGTTTCCGCAAGCGCAGCAACTGTGTAAGCAGATTGCCGACCATCTGCTTGAGAACGATGAGTTTCTGCCCAACGGGCAGCGTTTCACGGTTGAGCAATTTCAGCAGATTGGTATCAATTTCGGTATGAGTGATACCTTCCTGCCAACTTACTATGCGTTGGAAAATGCTTTGATTGAGGTGAATGGTAAACCGCAGCTACGTTACGAATTCCTCAACAGCATGCTGATGGAACAAGGTTTCCAGACCAACCCTATCTACGCCATCCTGCATGAGTCGATCTACTGCCAGAGCTTTGCTTCAAACTGGAGTGCTCATCGTATTCGTCAGACACGAGATGAATTTAACTACACAAAAGAAAAGCCATTCTACTTTACCGGCGAGATGGTGTTTCCGTGGATGTTCGACCAATACCACTGCCTGAAACCACTCAAACAAGCAGCAGAACAACTGGCAGCAAAACAGGATTGGGCCCCCTTGTACCATGCGGATGTGCTTGCCAATAACAAAGTACCTGTGAGCTGCGCGGTATACGCTGATGATATGTTCGTCGAAATGGACATTAGTCGTGAAACCTTGGCAAAGATTCCAAATTCACAAGCGTGGATTACCAACGAGTACGAGCACAACGGACTGCGTGCCGATGGTGAAAAGATCCTCGATACGCTCATTGCTATGGGTCATCAAACCGCGGCAACTATCAACTAAAATTAACGCCCCCGACTCACATCGGGGGCGTTTTTTTAGCTCATTGAGTGGAGGCCAATCATATTGCCTTCCGTGTCAGCCACTATGGCAATGTATCCATGCGGGCCGATGGAAAATTTGCTATTCATTACCTTGCCACCCGCTTGTTCAACACGAGATTCCTCGACCGCACAATCCTGACATGAGAAATAGACCATAGTACTGTTGCCACCCGCTACGACGCCTTCCATTTTCGCCAACGCACCAGATGCTCCATACTGCTCCATATCAGAGGGAAACAGCCACATCTCGCCCCCCATATTGGCGACATCTTCGAGATGCTCCAATGAGGTTTCAAGTACTGCTTCATAAAAAGCTTTCGCTCGCGGCATATCATTCACATAGATTTCAAACCAACCAACCGGATTCATTTGCATACTGTCACCTAACCGTTACAAGTTCCCTTCTAAATCTAGCGCAGTTATCACTCTCCACTACCTTGGCTAAGGCTATAATGCTCATTTTCTCACTCATGAGCTAACAGGTAGGGTGACTGTAAACGTGGTCCCCTTACCCAGTTCGGAATCCAAACAAATATTGCCACATAAGTTGTCTACCATCGCTGCCGCTAGCGACTCGGCACTACAATCATAAATTACCATTTATCAATGATGACATATGAACTCACTCACATTAGACTGGTAATCGTTGGCATTTTCGTCAGTTGGCAGCAAGACAGTGATAAGGTGATAAGGTGATAAGGTGATAATATGACTATCCAATGGTGTGAAAAATGTGCCAAAGAGACCGAGCACAAAGAACTGATAAAGCAGAAACCGTCGAAGTACGGTAAAAGCAAAAAGGAACAATTTAAGGCCTTTCTTTCTGGATTTGTTAGTGGTGCTGCCGTCGGTGGTGCGCTGGCTTCTCTAGAATTGATTGATCGCTATGTAGTCTGTCAGGAATGTGGTCACAAGAGACTCGAAAACCATGGCGAAGAGTTTCAGTAAGGCTAAAATAGGTCGGTGTCTGTTTTTGTCGTAAGCCCTAATGCTGAAGATTTCTAATACCGTTACCCTTCAATCCTGGGAGATCCAACTGACCGCTATACGAGCGCAAGGTTCAGGCGGTCAGAACGTGAATAAAGTGTCCTCTGCGATTCATCTTCAGTTCGACGTGAAGCATTCTACTCTGCCAGCTATCTACAAAGAGCGTCTACTCGCCCTCAAAGATTCCCGTCTATCTAAAGAGGGGGTTATCACCATCAAGGCGCAGCAATTTCGAACCCAAGAGCAGAACAAAGAGGATGCGCTCAATCGCTTAGCGGAGCTTATCCGTTCTGCGATGGTGGTACAGAAAAAACGCCGCGAAACCAAGCCAACCAGAGCATCTAAAGAGCGCAGGCTCAAGAGTAAGGGAATTAAATCACAAACGAAATCCCTGCGCGGTCGCGTGCAGCACTAACCATAGCGACTGGCCTTGATCACGCGGACTTATCGAGGGCGAAAGTTTCTAGCCCTTCAACCTCACCGTAGAGTCGTGTATTGACTTCTTGGGTCATACCGAGCTTTTTCAGTATCGCCAGCGAGGCAAAATTGGCTGCAAGGGCAACGCCATAGATCTTATCGTGTTTATTGGCTTTAAAGGTTTCTCTGATCACGGCCTGAGCCGCTTCAAATACATAGCCTTTGCCCTGATAATCAGGCAGCAGAGCATAACGGATATCGCTATACGCAGGGTCTTGACACTGCTCAACACCAACGTAACCAATTTTAGTTTCAGGATCGCTGGTTAATCTTATCGCGTAAGAGCCAAAACCATGCTGCCAGTGTCGCACGCGGTTACGAACATGTAGCTTTATTTCTTCAGCAGTATAGGCCTCACCTTTCGGCAGGTATTTAGTCAGCTCATTACAACCTAGAATCGCTGAATAGATATCGAGATCCGCTTCACATACCGGTGTCAGTATCAAATTGTCGGTGGTAATCATCATGCTCTCTTTACTGTCTAGAAGTGAAAGGTAACAAGCTAAATGATTAGTGACCAAACTGCCAGTGCCAATTGTCTCCTTTCCTAATAGGGAGACTTTGCTCTGTACTGTAAGTATGCTTGAATTAAATCAGAAATTAATCGTTGAGTAAGGTTATGACAAGCTTAAGGAAAAGCCTCATTTATGCCCTGTTGATACTATCAGGTATCGGTTATTGCCAAGCATCAACCCATTGGCAATTTGAAGGTGACAAAGACGGAATCACCATCTTCTCCCGCCATCATAGTGATGGACTGGTAGAAATTCGCGCACGTATGTTTGCGCCAACCAGTTATGGGGCTTTTGTCACCCTGTTAGAAGACACGGAGAATGTGCCCAACTGGATTGATAACGTCAGTCACAGCCGCGTTGTAAGGCAAATCTCACCAAACGAAAACATTGTCTACACCCAGTTTTCCGCTCCCTGGCCCGCCAAAGATCGCGATATGGTGACTTACTCAAAATACTCCGTGGATGAGATAGGCTTTACGCTAAATATCAAAGATGCCCCTCCCGCAAGTTTGCCCGAACAAGATGGTTACATCCGTATTACCGCAGTGAAAGCGACTTGGACACTGCAAAAGCTAACCAACGGAATGACGTTAATAGAGTACACCGCATTTGCTAATCCTGGCGGTGCTCTGCCTAACTGGCTAATCAACAAATTGGCTAAAGAGAGCGCTCGCAATACTTTTAAGGGTCTCAAGCAGCAGTTACCAAACTATCAAGACGATTCAAAGCCTGATCTTAGCCAATAAAAAGGGCCAGCGATGGAAGCTGACCCTTGTGTTACTTATTATTTAGCTATTTAAACTTATAGAATACGGTCGCTAGTGGAGGCAGACGCAGTGAAATAGATTGTGCCAATCCTTCACTTTCTACTGCCTCGGTCGTTACCTGTTGTGCAACTGAATAATCGCTACCATGATATTTAGCACTGTCCGTATTGAGCAGCAATTCATATTCGCCTGCCAAAGGTACGCCTAGCCTGAAATTGTCGTGAGGAACAGGTGTGAAGTTGGTGATCACCAAAATTCTCTCACCGTTGTCACTCAAACGTTCATGAGCCAAAATCGAGGCTTCTGCCGCATCTTGTAGACGCCACTCAAAACCGCGCGGTTCGCAGTCGAGTTCGTGCATCGCTCTTTCACTTGCGTAAAGCTTATTAAGATCTCTGGTTAGGCTCTGCACACCTTGGTGACGTTCAAATTCAAGTAAGAACCACTGTAGCTGATCATCATGATTCCATTCCGCAGTCTGACCAATCTCAGCGCCCATAAAGTTGAGCTTCTTACCAGGTTGTGCATACATGTAGCCGAGGTAAGCGCGCAAGTTTGCTGTTTGCTGCCACTCATCCCCCGGCATCTTGTTGTGAATAGAGCCTTTACCGTAAACCACTTCATCATGTGACAGAGACAGAACGTAATTTTCACTATGAGCGTAAACTAATGGGAAAGTGATGGTATCGTGATGGTATTTGCGATGAACAGGATCCTCCTGAATGTATGATAACGAGTCATGCATCCAGCCCATATTCCACTTAAAGCCAAAGCCCAATCCGCCCATAAAGGTTGGCGCAGAAACACCAGGGAAAGCGGTCGATTCTTCAGCAATGGTCATGGCATTCGGGAAGTGTTTGTAAACTTCTTCGTTCATCCACTTAAGGGTCGCGATCGCATCGTAGTTTTCGTTGCCACCATCGATATTTGGAATCCATTGATCGTGACTGCGCGAGTAGTCGAGATATAGCATTGAAGCAACCGCATCAACGCGAATACCGTCAATATGGAATTGTTCGAACCAGTAAAGCGCGTTAGACACGAGGAAGCGGCGAACATGTTCACGACCAAGATCGTAGATGTACGAGTTCCAATCTTGATGCCAACCGCGACGAGGATCAGGATCATGGAACAGTGGCGTGCCATCAAAGTTCGCCAAGCCATGGTCATCCGATGGGAAGTGCGCAGGAACCCAATCAAGCACCACGCCAAGACCCGACTGATGGCATTGATCAACAAAGTATTTGAAGTCGTCTGGCGAACCATAACGGCTGGTTGGCGCAAACAGGCCAACCGGCTGATAACCCCAAGAACCATAGAATGGGTGCTCAGAAACCGGCATCAGTTCAACGTGTGTATAGCCCATATCGACTAAATAAGGAATTAACTGATCCGCCAGTTCGCGATAGTTAAGGAAATCACCATCGGCATTGCGGCGCCAAGAACCTGCGTGTAGCTCATAAAATGAGAGCGCCTGCTTACGTTTCTGTGTAACTTCTCGCTCTTGCCATGTTTTATCGTTCCACTGATAACGGCTGTGATCATAAGCCACAGAAGCAAACGATGGATATTGCTCAGAGTATGCGCCCCAAGGGTCCGCTTTATGCGGTAAGCCTTCACCATTAGGACCTTTTAATTCGAACTTGTACTGTGTGCCTTCAGCGAGGTTTGGAATGAAGATACCCCAGATACCATAATCGAGACGCTGCATTGGCGTGCGACGACCATCCCATTGGTTGAACTCACCGACTAAGCTACACGCTGACGCATGCGGTGCATAAACCAGAAAGCGGATACCGGAGATCTGTTTGCCATCTCGCTCCAAAGTGATGAATTGAGCACCCATGTGCTTGTACATCTCTTTTGGTGTATGCAGATCGTCATACTCTGCGTAAATCGTGTGGTATTGATATGGGTCGTCAATCAGTTGTTCGGTTCCATTCCAATCAACGGCTAATAGATAGTGGCTAAAGCGTAGATCTTTGTTTTGTTTGAGGATAAAGCCCGAAGCGTCCTCACGTTCAAGTTCGATACGTTGATCATCAATAACTAACTCAACTTTGTCCGCACCTGGCATCCAAACACGCAATGCCTCTTGTTCACCACTTAGAAATGGGCCGATGAAAGAAAAAGGGTCAGAAAATGTCGCGTGTGAAAGTTGGTTATATATCTTTGTCGCCTTATCTAACGTTGTCGTTTTCAAGTTATTCTCTCCCTAACCTAACTTTCTTTATTCAAATGAGTTTGGCTGAAATATAAAGGGGTTCTATGACCCAAAAAGCCCGCTAGGTAGCGGGCTTAATTAGCGTTACAACAGTGTAGCGAATTCGGCGTTTACATAGAGTGACCTGACCGAAAAATTTTCCATGTACACCTTGTAAATCCGTTTTATTTACTCACTTTAGCGCGAACTTCGGTGAGCTTATGAGCAATACGATTTACCCCTTCATGAGCAAAAACCTCATCAAGGTTCATCGACAGCTTACGACGCCAGTTCGGGTACTCGTCAACCGTGCCTGGAATGTTAACTGGCTTGTCCATTTCCAGCCAATCTTCCAACTGAATACTCAACAGGGTCGAAGATCCCGCAGCAACGTGCAGTTGCAGTGCTTCCGCTAGGTAGGAATCCATAGGTACGTACTGAGCATCGCGACCAACGCCTTCAGGCAAGTAACCGTGCCATGCAACGGAATCTAGGATACCTTGCTTGCACTCTAGACGACTCGCAAACAGACCTTCTAGTTGCTTGGCATCTGGGTAAAGGCCTAACTCTTGGCCCATCTTCAGGTCATCACAGTGCCAGAAACCACGTAGAGTCGGCATATCGTGAGTACACAGAGCAGACATAGATTGTTCAGCGTAGTGTGCTGGAGAGATAAAACCACCGTCATCTTCTGATGTTTCGAAGAAGAACACCTTGTATGAGTGAACACCTGCGTCACGCAGAATATCAACAATCTCATCCGGCACAGTACCTAAGTCTTCACCAATCACACTGCATTGATGGCGATGAGACTCTAGAGCCAAGATTGCGAGCATGTCTTCCACAGGGTAATAAATGTAAGCACCTTGAGTCGCGTTTTCACCTTTCGGGATCCACCACAAACGCAGTAAACCCAGTACATGGTCAATACGCAATGCACCACAATGCTTCATGTTCGCACGCAGTAGCTTGATGTATGCATCGTAACCCGTCGCTTGAAGCACTTGTGGGTTAAGCGGTGGTAGACCCCAGTTCTGACCCAAAGGACCAAGAATATCTGGTGGAGCACCAATGCTTGCATCCATGACTAGGTTGCCTTCATCTGCCCATGTTTCTGAACCAGAATCCGCAACACCGACGGCAAGGTCACGGTACAAGCCAACAGACATGCCTTTCTCTTCTGCTAGAGCCTGCGCCTCTTTAATTTGGATATCAGCCACCCATTGCAGGTACATGTAAAGATGTACTTGATCTTTGTTTTGCTCGATAAAATCCTGAACCGCGCGGTTTTCAAACTTACGCAACTCTTCCGGGAATACTGGCCAGCCCCAGATGTTTGAATCTTTCGCATGCAGTTCCGCATGCAGAGCATCAAACGCAGCTTGGTGAATTAGGCTTTCGCCACCTTCTTCGACGAACGCTAAGAAAGCCTGTGCACGTTCGCTATTTTTATCCAGATGACGCTTTTTAAACTCAGTAAACAGCTGCGGTAGCACACTCATTTTGAGATCCGCGACTTCACTGTAATTCACCCAATGAGATTCACGTGCTTTTTGTAGACGTTGCTGGAACTCCGCACTGCCCACTTTTTGCTGCGCTTCAATGCTAAGAGAAAACTCAGGTACTGAGCTCACATCAATGTAGAGAATGTTCAACCAACGACGTGATGAAGGGCTGTATGGGCTCGCGCCTTCTGGGTTGGCAGGGAACAGTGAATGAATAGGGTTAAGACCAACAAAATCACCACCGCGGGAAGCGATATCTGCCACTAACTGTTTCAGATCCCCGAAATCACCAATACCCCAGTTATGCTGAGTGCGTAGCGTATAAAGCTGGACACTTGGGCCCCACATTTTCTTACCATCGACGATAGCATCCTGCTTGTAACATGCTTTTGGCGTCACAATTAGCGTCATTTCATAAGGCGCTTTACGACGTTTACGAGAAATCGTCAGTTTGTGATAACCCCAAGCAATATCACTTGGTAATGCAAACACTAAAGGGCCACCCTCTTTGCGCTCATCACGAACGATTTGCGATTGAAGATAGCCTTCAAGTACCTCTCCTTGCTCTGTATCGAGACGCCAGCTGAACTCACTTTCGCGAGCACTCGCACCAAGATTGAGCACCACTTCAATTGGCTCTCCATCACGGACTACCTGAACAGAAGCGAGCACCTCTTGCTTGTGCTTTTTCTCCGCTGATTTTAGAAGAGTTTCATCATTGGTTGTGTCATAGCCTAAAGACGCGAGTAGTCGACGAATTGTTTCATCAGCAACTTTTGCTTCATCTCCCCACGCGCTTACGTAGCTGTCGGCAATTCTCGCCATTTCAGCGACTTGTTTTAATGCGTTATCTTGTTTCATCGCTCTCTCCGAAGGACTGCTTATACCTTCAAAATGTAGGGTTATTAAATCGTTATAAAGAGTAGAGCCAAGGCGCTAGGCCTTGGCTTTGTCTGGTTCAATTAGCGCGATACCGCTTCTAATTTCCAAATGTTATTGACGTAGTCTCGAATCGAACGGTCTGAGGTAAATTTACCCATCAAGGCCGTATTCAAGATGGCTTTCTTCGCCCAGCCAGCTTGGTCTTTGTACTGTGCACCCATCGCCTCGTGCGCCTGAACATATGATGCAAAGTCCGCTAAACATAAGTATGGGTCACCACCATCAAGCAGGCTGTCGTACGTTGCTCTTAGCAGGCCAGGTTGACCAGGTGTGAACTCTTCGCCCACTAGCAGGTCTAGTGACGCTTTTAGCAAAGGATCTGCGTGGTAGTATTCGTAAGGGTTGTAACCCGCTGCTTTAGTCGCAACGACTTGGTCAACTTCAAGACCGAAGATATAGATGTTCTCATCACCCACCTCTTCACGAATCTCAACGTTAGCGCCATCCATAGTACCGATAGTCAATGCACCGTTCAGCGCCATCTTCATGTTACCCGTACCCGATGCTTCTTTACCCGCTAGAGAAATTTGCTGAGATACATCCGCCGCAGGAATAATGATTTCAGCCATGCTCACGCGGTAGTCAGGGATGAAGACCACTTTCAGTTTATCGCCAATACGCGGATCGTTATTGATCTTGTCCGCAATCTTGTTGATAGCGAAAATGATTTCTTTCGCTAGGTGGTAACCCGGCGCTGCTTTCGCTGCGAAGAATGCAACACGTGGCGTGCATTCGAAACCAGGTTCGTTAATGATTCTGTGGTACAGAGACAGAATGTGTAGCAAGTCTAGATGCTGACGCTTGTACTCATGCAGACGCTTGATTTGTACGTCAAAGATCGCATTGGTATCAAGCTCGATGCCCATGTTGTCTTTAACCCACTTCGCCAAACGCTCTTTGTTCTGTTTCTTAACAGCCATGAACTCTTTCTGGAATTTTGCGTCAGTAGCGTACTGAGCAATACCTTCTAGCAGTTCCAGTTTCGCCGGCCACTCGCTGCCAATCTTATCCGTGATAAGTTGAGACAGGCCCGGGTTACAGAACTTCAACCAACGACGTGGAGTAATACCGTTTGTCACGTTATGTAGACGAGTTGGGTACATTTCGTGGAACTCAGGGAAAAGATCTTTCTTAACCAATTCTGAGTGCAGAGCGGCAACACCGTTTACTGCGTATGAACCAATCACACATAGGTTAGCCATGCGAACCATACGGTTGAAGCCTTCTTGAATGATAGATAGCTTAGCTTGTTTCTCACCATCACCAGGCCACATTGCACGAACTTCTTGTAGGAAGCGGTGGTTGATTTCAAAAATGATTTCCATATGGCGTGGAAGCAGACGCTGGATCAGAGATTCTGGCCAAGTTTCCAATGCTTCTGGAAGAAGTGTGTGGTTGGTGTAAGCAAAAGTCTTCGAGCTGATTTCCCACGCTTTATCCCAAGATAAGCCTTTCTCATCAAGAAGAATGCGCATCAATTCTGGGATAGCGATTGTTGGGTGAGTATCGTTTAGCTGGATAGTCTCTTGCTTAGGCAGATCCGCCAATGCAAAACCTGCTTGCTCGTGACGACGCAGAATATCGCGAACTGATGCTGCCGAGTGGAAGTATTGCTGCATTAGACGCAGTGTCTTACCTTTCTCGTGGTTGTCATTCGGGTATAGAACTTTAGTGATGTTACCAGCGTCGATCAGCGCGTGCTGAGCTTCGAAGTAATCACCGTTGTTGAAGCTTACTAGTGAGAAAGGCGCAATAGCCTGACATTCCCAAAGTCGCAGTGGGTATACCGTGTCAGACTCGTAACCAACAATTGGCAGATCCCAAGGCATTGCTTTTACCGTCATGCCAGGTACCCACTTGCGGACTTCTTTTCCGTTTTCATGCGTCACTTCAACATGACCGTAAAAACCGATCTCTTGTGCCAATTCAGGACGAGCCACTTCCCATGGGTAGCCTTCAACACCGCGCCATGCATCTGGTGCTTCCTGCTGACGACCATCTTTGAATGATTGCTTGAACAAGCCGTATTCATAGTGAAGACCGTAACCCACCGTTGGGTACTCTTGTGCTGCACAAGAATCCATAAAACATGCTGCTAGACGACCTAGACCACCGTTACCCAGTGATGGGTCACGCTCTTCTTCAAGAAGGTCAGTCAGGTTTTGACCCAACTCTTCCATCGCTACGGTGATTTGATCGTACAAACCCATGCTGATTAAGTTGTTGCCCGTCAGACGACCAATAAGGAACTCTAATGACAAGTAGTTTACGCTTTTCGCGTTTTTGATCTTCGGATCCTGCTCAGTCTTAAGCAAGTCAAAGGTTGTTAGTTCTGCTAGTGCTTTGCCCATTGCTAGGTACCACTCACGCGCAGTCGCTGTTTCTACAGTTTTAGCGTAAGTCGCTGAAAGGTGTTTTTTCACATCAGCTTGGAACACTGCTTTATCAAAATTTTTCTGTTGCGTAGGTTTCATTAGAGAAATCTCACTTATTGGTTTCAATCCATCTGTGCCATATCGTGCATCGACATGATTGGCAAAACATCCTCCTACTCCTAGCCATTTTAGGAGGAGGACAAAGGGCGTAGAGGGCGTACAACCAGTAGCTCAGTGATCTAGGTCTCATTAAGTTTTCCTAACATCACAGCTCGGGTGATTGAGATCACACCGTCAACCAATTTAGCCTATATCTGGTTTATTAAAGATAGGTGTCGAGAAAAATACACAATTGATGAATATACATACTCGATCACATTAAGTTTTACTTCGCAGTGCAATTTTCATGATTTCTCGTGCAAACAGGCACTAAAATCTCATCTCACACAGACCAAATAAGAGATATTCATCACAATAAAGGGGCGTAGCTGGTAGCAAAATGTGAATTAAGCGAAAAACCCATTGTTGATCAATAACGGTTATGATTGTTCTCAAGTAACATCATTGCCAATAAGCTTTATTGATTAATATTTACACAATTAAGTGTTTCACCTTCGGGTAACTTCGCTGCTCCACGAAAAGTGGAAGGATAATAGGGAATAAAAAGATGTGGATTCCTTCTAAGTTAACGCGTCCGGGTCGATTACATAACGCCATTGTACGACCAAGGGTATTAGATCTGCTCCAGCAGGCTCCTTTCTACAAATTGGTGCTACTCCGCTCCCCAGCTGGCTATGGTAAAACCACCATGGCGGCTCAATGGCTATCGGACAAGTCACACGTCGGCTGGTACAGCATTGACGAAAGTGACAACGATTCTTTTCGCTTTATGAACTACCTGCTTCAGGCACTGAATAAAGCCACCGATGGCAGTTGCCCAAACTCGCAAAAACTTGCAGAAAAACGCCAATTCTCTTCACTTTACTCCCTATTCGGTGAAGTTTTCACTGAGATGTCTGAATTTCATCAAGAGTGTTATTTGGTTCTGGACGACTATCACCTGATTTCTGATGACGAAATTCACGAAGCTATGCGCTTTTTCCTCAAGCATATGCCAGACAACCTCACACTGGTTGTGACCAGCCGAGCAGCACCACCACTGGGGACGGCTAACCTTCGCGTGCGAGACTTAATGATCGAGATCGGCGACGAAATGCTCGCCTTCGATACCGAAGAGACAACGCGCTTCTTTAATCAACGTATCGCCGATGGCATTGACGATACCACCGCGACCAATTTACGTAACTACGTAGAAGGCTGGCCATCAGCACTACAGTTGATCGCTCTGCAAGCGCAGCATCAAAACAAAACTCTCGCTCAGTCGGCCGAGTCTTTCTCTCAGTTCAACCACGCACACCTCTGGGACTACCTGATAGAAGAAGTGTTTGATCTTTTAGATACCGAAACCCGCCAATTCTTGCTTCAGTGTTCTGTCCTTGATCACTTTAACGATCAACTGGTCTCTGAACTGACTCAGCGAGAAGATGCACTGAGCATGATCGAGTCTCTCAATCGCTTTGGTCTGTTTATTCACCCTCTCGAGGGAGAGCAGAACTGGTATCGTTTCCATAATCTGTTTGCCGAGTTCCTTGCTCACGAGCGCAGTGCGAGAATTCCTCAGCAAGAGAAGCAACTCCACCATGCGGCCGCCAAAGCATGGCTAAAACTCTCCTCGTCTCATCAAGCTCTTCGCCATGCACAAGAAGCCAAAGACAGCCAGTTAACCGCAGATATCCTGACTCAGTATGGCTGGAAGATGTTTAATGGTGGTGAGCTGCAAACACTCGAAAAAGCGATCAACTCTCTCACCACAGAACAGCTCTACAGTGAACCTAAGCTTTGTATGTTGCAGGCTTGGCTAGCGCAGAGTCAGCACCGCTACAACGATGTTGGTGACCTACTATCAAAAGCTGACCAAGAGATGAGTAAGCTCAATGTGGTTCTAAGCACCAAAGAGCAAGGTGAGTTCAATGCCCTTCGCGCTCAGGTTGCCATTAACCGTAATGAACCAGAACAAGCGCTAGAGTTAGCAGAACTGGCGCTAAGCCAGTTGGACAGCACGGTTTACCGTAGCCGTATTGTTGCGACGTCAGTCGTGGGTGAGGTCAACCACGTACTTGGTCATCTCAGCCGAGCTCTGCCAATGATGCAGCAAACAGAGAAACTGGCTCGCCAGTATCAGGTCTACCATCAGGCTTTATGGGCGATGCTGCAACAGAGTGAAATTCTGATTGCACAGGGCTACGTTCAAGCCGCTTTCGAAGTGCAAGACAACGCCTTTAAACTGATAGAAGAACAACAACTACAACAAGTTCCGCTGCATGAGTTCTTACTTCGTGTACGCGCCCAGATCCTATGGTGTTGGAATCGACTGGATGAAGCAGAAGAATGTGCCTATAAAGGTCTGGATATCCTTGGTAACCACAGCCCAAGTAAGCACTTACATAGCTACTCAATGCTGGCACGTATCGCGATTGGCCGTGGAGAGCTTGATAAAGCAGGTAAGTTCATCGAGCAAATCACCCACTTGCTCAAACAGTCGACCTATCACGTTGACTGGACTGCCAACGCCTCGCTCTCTCTGATCCTATTCTGGCAGGCTCGCGGCGATCACGAATCAATCAAACAGTGGTTGGAAACAACGGTTAAGCCTCAGCATGCATGTAACCACTTTACTCAACTTCAGTGGCGTAATATTGCGCGTGCGCAAATCATACTAGGGCTTTTTGACCAAGCCACTGAGACGCTTAATTTCCTCCAGCAACAGGCAGAGGAAAATGAGTTGCTGACCGACACCAACCGAAACCTGATTGTTTCCGCTGTACTCGCCATCTCACAAGATGACGAAGAGAGCGCTCGTGAACAACTAAAGAAAGCATTAGCACTGACCAATCAGACGGGTATGTTAGGTAATTTCCTCGTCGATGGCGCGAAAGTGGGTCATATCTTGGAGAAGCTCAACCATAAGAATGAGCTGGGTGATTTAGAACGTCACCGCGCACAACAGCTACTCAAAGATATCTCAACCACTCAACGCAGCAGTTCTGTTCACTTTGATGAAGAGTTTGTTGAAAAGCTGGTCAACCACCCGAACATCCCAGAGTTGGTTCGCACCAGTCCACTGACTCAGCGTGAGTGGCAAGTTCTCGGGCTGATCTATTCTGGTTTTAGCAACGAACAGATCGCCCAAGAGCTAGACGTAGCGGGGACAACCATCAAAACCCATATTCGCAACTTGTACCAGAAACTCAATATCGCCAACAGAAAAGAGGCGGTCAAAACCGCCGAAAACCTGTTGCAGTTAATGGGCTACTAATCCACTAAGACCTACCAATCAGCCGACAGTTCTGCTGGCTGATTGGTAGCGAATCTCACTTCCAAGCAAAACACTTGCGTCTCATTCGCTAACGCTTGCACTCTCACTCTTTAATGTCACAATGTAAATCATTAACGGCATGAATGAGAATAATATCAATGACTTGGTTTAGAGCAACGACCCTTACCATCGCGTTAACTAGCGCTTTATCCGCCTCCTGCTATGCCGAGGTCGGTAACACACCTGTGGTTGGCGGTTTATTCAACTCCAGCGAAGTTCTCAAAAACCAAATTGTAGATTCTCTCTCCTATTCCACCCGCTTCGCTCGTGATATGACTCTTTTCACGATTGGCGGGATGACGCTCGAAACCTATTTGCTCTCACTGCCGTTAAATGCCAGTACCAAGACAAGAGTGATGGGGCAAATCGCCGATCCCACCTACTCGATTCCTCTCGGTTATTTCCTCTATCAGTTTTACGATCACTACACAGGGATTGAAAACGGAGATCAGTTCAAAACATATCTCCAAACAGTCTATGACCAACAAGCTTTAAAAGGGTTTGAGCACTCTTTGTTTCAGCTTGATTCCAGCGCTCAACCACAGAAAAAGCAACACGCTAAAGATCAGGCGCATCAGGAAGGTCTAAAAATCGATAGTCAGTTTATCGCAACCATGGTGACCGTGTATGACGCTTTGATTCAAATCGGTGAGTGGCAAGATATGGAGCAGTTGCCACAGCATTACACTTATCTCGATAACACACCTAACGACAGGCAGTTAGTCGACAAAATTCAGCCAATCGTCGTTGATATACTAAGGAAAACTGCCTCAGGGATGGACGAGGGAGAGATGAAAAGTGCTCTGCTTGCCATCGTCGCAGACGGCGACGCTGAACGAGCCAATCAACCCAATAATAAAGCACAGGCATTGACCGTCACACTGATCGACTTTGTGCGCCTGAATGTCTTAAAAGCTTACCGCCAGTTCGTCTATCAAGATGAAAGGCAACAACATCTCAATGATTGGCTACAGAAGGCCTTTGATAAGGAACCATCGACCGCCGTCGACTTTTTGCAATCACAGCAAGAGCGCCGTTTCGCCGTTCAAATCACCGTGGATGGACTTCAGCAAGGACTGATTGAAGGTTTAGTCGACCCAAGCAAACCCTTTATTTCTCATGCCTACCATCGCTATTTACACAGCAAACAGCTAGACACTCCGCTTGCTCAGTCAAGCCCTGAACACCAGCAAGATATGCGCTTTTTGCAGATTCTCTCTGAACAAACTTATCGCGATCCCTATTATTTGCCGTTTTTCAAACGCCTCTATCAGCACCATGCTGACTCGATTGCCAATGTTGGCATCTCTTCTACACCAACAATCAGCGTACGCAACTTGCCTATCATTAAAACCGGGGCGAAAGTTGCAGGCGAACAAGGGACAGGCATCCCAAATTTTCACTTTGTCGATCGTCATCAAGATCGCGCTTACTACTTCTTTGGCAACGACGCTTTGCAGCTTGATCGCCTAATGCAAGCCAATAACGTATCGACTATGTTTGATCGCCTAGTCCATCTAAAAACCCTTAACTGTAACGCTCAATATGATTGGAATGCCCATACCAGTTACGATGGTTTGGTGAATTTAGGCGTTGGGGAATCGCTCAGGGATTTCGGCGAGAAACGTTGTCTTAGAGAGTTGGACGAACGAGCCGAAGTTGAAACCGTGCTAACAAAACTGCGTCAGTCACTGATTGACAATATCACAGCATATCAAGACATTCCGAGTTGGGATTTCTACACCAAGTTGACTCGCAAATGGAAGATTGAACAAGATATTTCAAGCTATACCAAACTCGACGGTCAAGGCATGCCAGACTTTACCCTAGTGTACAATCCTTGGCCTGATCACTTCGCTCACTTTGTCGGTCCTTTTAGTGACGAAATCATTATGCCAACTGGCGAGCTCAATAGACTCGATTACTGGATCACTCAAATAGAACAAAGCTACAAAGCCGCGGGCATCTACGATCAAACCTTGTGGGGCATGGCTGGCGATCATGGTCTAGCTCCTGTCTATTACACGCTCAACCCAGAAAAAGCCATCTTCGAGCCTTTAGAGGAGAAATTGGGTTTCCCATTGATTATCAAGAAAATCTCTTCCGATGAAGGGGAAGGGCCAAAGATCACTAACGCGTTAAGCTATCCAAGCAATAAAGGGATAGACGTCGTTGTCGCCTCAACCGCTGGAGGCAACTTCATGTTCGACCTATTCAATTCAAAGCAAGGGTGGGATAGTCAGCCTGTCTACGCTGAGTTAATCAACTGGCAGCCGATCAATGCACAAGGTAAAAGCGTAGACATTATTGCCGAATCCCTAAACTACCTAGATGATTCATTGGATTATATGGTCGTACGTGAACAAGCCTGTGGTGAAAATCACTGCCAAATACGCATCATGGCCAATCGAGATGGAACAAGGTTTGACGAACGCATCATTCAGCAAGGCGATCGCTACTATTACGGAAGCATAAACCGTAAGGCTGCGGTTCAACTGCTTGAAGCCAAGTCACTTAACCCCTACCTCTCCGCCCCAAACAAGAACGAGCTGAGTCGTTTTGCCGATCTAGTTGATCAATGTATCGAACGTGTGAACCCGAATGAGAGCCAAACATGGTGTAATGCCACTCAGTGGCGAGAACTGACAAGCTATACACCAAAGCCAGACTCTGTCGTTCAGTTAGCCCAGTTATACGCAGAAGATAGAGCAGGCACAATTAACCTATTT
This sequence comes from Vibrio sp. M250220, assembly GCF_036533795.1. Lineage (NCBI taxonomy): Bacteria > Pseudomonadati > Pseudomonadota > Gammaproteobacteria > Vibrionales > Vibrionaceae > Vibrio > Vibrio sp. M250220. The sequence continues at coordinate 34,035 of NZ_JATABI010000038.1, forward strand.
CCTAGAGAAGGGATTGGCTATAACACTAAAGTTCCTGGGCGACATGCTGGTGAAAGCTACCTAGAAAAAGATGCCTTTATCGGATTTTGGGGAACGCCAATTGGTCAAGCTACAACGCCACTTAGATCTGAGGCCAATGGCTCGTTAGCTCCCACTCTATATGAATATTTGACCGGTGAGAAAGTAGTTGAAGGAGAAAATGGCTGGGGCTTCCCGTCTCTACTCGGCAAGCTTGATATTACATCCGCTCGTTAACAGTAATAAAGCGTTCGCACAGAAACTAAAAAAGCGCCGTTAGGCGCTTTTTTTAAATACATACAAGACGTTGGCATTAGAACTTGTTCGGTGCGTAGCCTGTCATCACTTCAATGCGCAACTCTTTGCCCAACTTTGTCATTGGGTGAACCACCACTAAACCTTTTACCGACTTTTTCAGTTTACCCATATCCGCCTGTTCCGCTTTCGTGATTTCGCGAGAGAATGGCATATCCTGCAAGCTCTTACGCTCTTTGTTGCGATCGAATTGCTGCTTATGCTTCATTGAGCTTACTTTCTTGTTGAGTTTTTCGATTTCATCAGTGAACTGAGAAATCATTTCCTGATCACCACGACCTTTCGCTGCGTCCAGTTTACGTTGGCAAGTATCTAGACGGTTATGAAGGTTTTGAAGTTCTTTTTTAAGGCTCATGGTGATTTATCTCATAGAAACGGAAAAGGGCGGCGAGTGTAGCACAAGCATAGCTGCTTCCCTAATGATAATCATCATTTCACTCCCCTCTATTCCCTTGAACAACCCTGCCCTCAATCCATCGTTCAAAATTGAGTGTCACCAACGGCAAACTAGAGCGAAATCATTCATTATATACCAGTATTAGCTAAGTCCATCCATGCCAAGATAATAATAAGGATTGAGTATGTTTTATCGTGTGTTACTTCCTTCGCTAATGCTGTTTGCATCTACTGTCTTTGCCGGTTCAGAAAGCGTTGTCATTCGCTATCTTGAACCACAAAATGAGGTTGAGAAAAAGGCCAAATCTGAGATTGAGCAAAGTGGTGTAAACCAAACCTTAGTCGACTTATCGCAGAGTATTTTTCCGTTCAAAAACACCTTAACCATTCAATACGGTGGCGATCAGGGCCCACTTTACGATCCAGAAACGCATCAGGTTCATATGCCTTACGAGTTCTATCAGCAAGCACTGGATTACTTTAAGAAAAATCAGTATGACAAAAAATATGGCAAGAGTGCGCAAGCTGGTGCCATTGATACCGTATTACACACCCTGCTTCACGAAGCCGGACACGCTTATATTGCCGACCAAAACATCCCGATTCTAGGCAAGGAAGAAGATGCCGTAGATAATTTTGCTGCGCTAATGATGATCGAATATGTGGAAAATGGAGAAGATGCAGCAATCAGTGCCGCCGATATGTTCGCCTTTGAATCCGAAGATCGTCCTGACTATTACGATTTTGGTGAATACATAGACGAGCACAGCTTTGACTTACAACGCTACTTCTCAACTTTGTGCCTAGTTTATGGCAGCAACCCTGAACAACATAAAAGCTTATTAGACGAAGTCGAAAACGACTATCTGGCTGATCGTAAAGATTTTTGTATCTATCAATATCAAGCAGTGAGTCAAAACTGGCACAGATACTTAACGTCAGTGAGCGATGATAAATAGCCATAACGGTTTCGGAGAAACATCGAGGTGAAAACATAACTAAATTGACGATTTTCTACGATGGCCGCTGCCCATTGCGTGTAAAAGAGATGGGCAGATTGGCTAAACATCAAGTTTGCCAACAACCGTTACCACTAGTCTAAATGGTTGACAGCAAAGAGTTACTGCGACGACAAGCCATGTTATCGATAGATTGTACTAAGGTCTAATATCAAGAATCTGCAAACCCCTCAAGATTCACAGTCCTGAGCCGATAAATTGGCTAATCTTATAAGATAAACTTTTGGTCTATAAGCATGATTCCAATAATTAAGCTTATTGCCTATTCGGTCCTCTAGATCGCAGTATGGTCAATAAGCCACTATGTACTTAAACAGGATGTTTGTATGAGTCTTACAATTCGTAGCCGCTTATATATTTTGGCATTGGTTCCGCTGCTAGTTATCGCGTTAGGTATGCTTAGCTTTACCTACATGAAAACCACCGAACTGAACGAGCAACAAATCGAAGTTACTCGCGCTAACTTAATGAACTTGAAGAAAGCCGAACTAAGGAACTATCTTCAAATGGCCAAATCCTCCATCGAACCTTTTCTAGAGAAAGGTGCGAGCCTTGCGGAGGCATACCCAACCCTGAAAACACTAGAATACGGTGAATCAGGATACGTATTTGGTTACGACTCCAAAGGCGTACGACGTGTTCAGGGGAAGAGTGAAAAAGGGATCGGAGAAAACTTCTGGAATCTACAAGATCAACAAGGCAACTACCTGATCCAAGATCTCATCCGTAACGCAAAGACTGGCGAGTTCACCACTTACTACTTCCCTAAACCAGGCGAAACTAAGCCTCTGCCTAAACTGAGCTACTCAATCTTTATTCCAGAGTGGGATTTGATGCTGGGGACTGGTTTCTACACAGATGATATTGATGCCATCATTGCCGATATGGAAGCCGCAACCCTTAGTGCATTGCAAACTACCTTGTCAGCTATCGTCATTTTCTGTCTAGTCATCGCGGGGATCGTTGCTGTCTTCGCAGTTGCGATAAATCGTACCATTATGAAACCGCTAGAAATGTTTGATAACTCCATTAGCTCATTTGCAAGCGGTGACGCTGACCTGACCGCTCGTATGGAAGCGTTTAAAGCCCCAGAGTTTGCTAGGCTAAGCAGTAACTTTAACGCTTTCGTTGCCAGCCTTCAGACCATCATTGCAAACGTTAGCGATGTCGGCCAGCAAGTCGTCGCGGAAACCAACAATATGTCCCAGCGTGCTACTAAAGTCGATGAGTTGGCTTCAGGGCAACGTGAAGAGACAGAACAAGTTGCGACGGCAATGACCGAAATGACAACGACAGCTAGCGAGATCTCCAACAACGCGAGTCAGGCGGCATCATCAGCCAAAGAAGCGGATGACTACGCGAAAGAAGCGCAGCACATCGTTAATTCAGCGGCACAATCGGTTGAAGCTCTCGCTGAAGAGGTTTCACAAGCCAATGGCGTTGTTTCTCGTCTAGAAGGCGACGTACAGAATATCTCCTCTTCACTGGAAGTCATCCAAGACATCGCTGAGCAAACTAACCTACTTGCGCTGAACGCAGCCATTGAAGCCGCTCGTGCGGGTGAACAAGGCCGAGGCTTTGCGGTCGTAGCTGACGAAGTACGCAAACTGGCTAGCCGCACTCAAGATAGTACTGGAGAGATTCACCAGATGATCCAGCAACTAAAAGCTGCCTCTGACGATGCAGTGAAAGCGATGGAGTCTAGCCAAAGACGTGGTGCAAGTACCGTTGAAGAAGCGAATGCCGCCGCCAAAGCGCTCATTCAGATACAGGAATCAATCGGAACCATCATGGATATGAACTCACTTATCGCAACGGCAACGGAAGAGCAAAGCCTAGTGGGTCAGGAAATTTCTCAACGCGTGGTTGTCATTTCAGACCAGAGTTCGCAATCTGCCGAACTGGCAAATGAGAATCGCGCTGGTAGCCAAGAGCTCAACCACCGTGCCAACGAGCTATACGACTTGGTTGGCCGCTTTAAAGTGTGATGCTCAACTTTTTGTTTCCTTTAAAGCCCGCACCTCTGCTGCGGGCTTATTCTTATCCCTAAATACTAGAAATCACTTTCATTGTTTTCCTGTGCATTTATGGACTTTAGAGGAATAGCTAACTCACTATTGCCCCTTTCCATGCCAGTGATGCTCAATCTCATGAATCACTTACAGGTGGTTTGACCTACTTTTTCTTATCTGTGTATTGTCTACTGGTGTCTTACCTTAGCGAGTTTTTGAGCATAGTGACGAAGTCGGTTCCCAAGCACAGAGTTTCGAAATATGTGATTGATAGTTAAGTGAAGCGTTGCAACTGGTTGTATTATTGATCGCTAAGTCTTATCAACGCAAACGGACAGCTATGCGCTTTAATTTTGATAGTCCTGATATCCCTGACGTACTTCTAGAAAGAAGAGATAAGGGGAGAGTTGTTTTCCTGTGTGGTGCGGGTATTTCATTTTCGTCAGGACTTCCTGGCTTTGCTGACCTGACTAAACATGTGATTGACTTCTACCAGCCAGCAGAGGGCTCAGAGCTGCACAAAGCCTTCCAGCCATGGGTTGATAAGAATACAAAAGAAGATGCCCCCAAGGTTCCGCTAGACCAGATTTTTCACATGCTGTATCAGGAATATGGTCGTGAAGAGGTCAACGAGTTAGTCGCCAAGAGGCTGAATGAATTTAAGCCTTACGGTGATGCTGGGTATGAACACGGATTGATTCGACTACTGTCTACTAGCTCAGATGGGAAACCACAAATCGTCACTACCAACTTCGATTTATTACTTGAGTTAGGAGATGGAAAAGATCTTCCTCGTCATGAACCACCTGCATTTCCTGACATAAAACTTGGGGCATCACTTGAGGGAATTACTTACCTGCATGGACGATTAAACAATACAGGTGAGGGGCGTCACCCATACATATTGAGTAGTGCTGATTTTGGCAGGGCTTACCTATCTGAAGGCTGGGCTACCAACTTTATTTTAAGGCTGTTAGAGAGTTACACAGTGGTTCTGGTTGGCTATCAAGCTGAAGACCCGCAGGTCAAATATCTACTCCAAGGATTAAATCATGATGGTCAGTATGACCGAACAAAGATATACGCATTTGACAAGGGCGAGCCAGAAGACATTGAAGTTAAGTGGCGTGACAGAGGTGTCACTGCAATAGCCTACTCAGACCATCCTGTCTTATGGTCAACTCTTGAGGCTTGGGCTGAACGTGCTAAAGACCATAGAGCTTGGCGGAGCAAAGTGTTAGAGATGGCTCAAAAGAACCCGTCAGAGCTAGAACCTCATGAGCGTGGTATGGTTGCACATCTTGTAAGAAGTAACGCAGGTGCAAGGGCATTTGCAAATGCAGAGCCGCCGCCACATGCAGAATGGTTGTGTGTGTTTGATGCGGGGGTTAGGGCAGAAAATACTGCTACGGACTATTTTAACAATACTCAATTTGACCCATTAGATGCTTACGGTTTGGATTCAGACCCTAAGCGAATTGACATTAAGCAAGGATTAGAAGGTGACGATGATGACGATAGTCCAGTTATCATGTATGAAGACTTGCTGACTGGCTCATGGGGAGATGGCCACTCTAATGCTCTAGACTGCCGCTTGGGTAGTAAGCAGATTGGATTACCATCAAGGCTGGCTAGCTTGTCGCGTTGGATTCGAAGAATTCACGATAGTCCGGTGGTCGCATGGTGGGCGGTGAAGAAATTTGGTTTACATCCAACTCTAGAGACTGAGTTAAAAGGGCTCGTACAAAGAAAAGACATTCACCCTAATTGCCTTAAAGCTTGGGCTCTCATCTTTGACGGAGTAAAGCAACATGCTGTGCCTTATTATTACCGTCCGTATTATATGCTACTGGACTTACTTAAAACGCAAGGTTGGACTGAAGAAGTCCTTGTGTTTGTGAGTACTGAAATGGCTCCCTATCTTCGTTATTCGCCCGCCACGGGGATTAACGGCGTTATTCCTCCTAGGTCTGAGTGGGACAATATTGAGTTACATCACCTTGGGAACTGGGAGGTTAAAAGCCCATTCAGAGACTTAACAAAAATTGACCTCCCTAAAGAAAAAAATCTACTCAAACTCGCGAGAATTTTAGAGGGGCATTTGAGGTTATCGGACAGGCATCACGAAAGGATAGGCAGTGTAATGTTCTACCCGCCATCATGTTATCCAGACGTTCTTTCCGAAGAAGATTATCAGGAATTTAACTTGTTTCGACTTGTGTTCGATGACTTAGCTAAGTTTCTTCCAGATGACGCTCGCATAATGGCTAGTGGGTGGCGTTTTGATGACGGGCTTCAGTTTATTAAGCTAAAGCTTTATGCATTGAGATTTAAGTCACTGTTCACAGCAAGCGAGGTGACGGAGGCTATTTGCACGATAGATAGAACTTTGTTTTGGAGTGACAAAAGCAGACAGGAACTACTCTTCTTAATTAAGGGAAGATGGGGCGACCTATCGACTCTTGAGCAGGGGCGTGTAATAGGAAAACTGCTTGAGGGACCAGAGAAGTACGAGTATTGGTCAGAATCCGAATATCCAGAGTACAAGGCGGATTCTGTGGCTGAATATTTAAAATGGATAAATATCCAACGAGAGGCGATACCAGCTAGTCTTCTGGGCACTTACGACACCTTAGCTCCTGCACTTAACCAAGTTAGTGAAGAGCGCATTAAGAGGCTGGCTGAGCCAAGAAGGGTACAAGTCACCAGTATTACACATGATGAATCAACCGTCCCGATAAGCGCTCTTCCTGCTCATAAGATAATTGCAGCTATCGATGCAATTAAACCAAGAGAGTTTGGGAGCTTTGTTAACAAGACACCATTTGCTGGGTTAGTCAAACAGGAACCAAGGAGAGCATTGGCGGCACTCTTGTATCTAGCAAAAAAAGGAGAGTATCCGGTTACCCACTGGAAGAAGATCTTACAGGAATGGCCTGAGATTGATGACCTAAAAACCAATCAAGCGTTACTTTGTCGACTCGGTTTGTTACCTCAAGATGTATTGTTAGAAATTAGCCACACCTTAAGCTCTTGGTTCGATAATTTCTTTGTCGCGATGCTGAAAGTTGATGAAGAGGCACTATGGCTTGCATTTGATAAATTCATTGATGACATTTGGCAATCTGAAGAAGATGTAGCTAAGAGCTCTATAGTTGACACCACCGTAGGGGGTAGAAGCTTAAATCTATCTCGTAGAACGTATGGACACGCTATCAATAGCCCCGCAGGAAAGATAACTGAATGTCTATTTAATCAATTACGAACCATGGATTTAGAGAAGGGAGATGGAGTGCCTGACTTTATTAAAAGCAGGTTTGGCAAGCTAACCTCTCTAGGTGGTGAAGGTCAGGACTGTGCGGTTGTTATTTTCGCTAAATTTGCTGAATGGATGCTTTGGTTAGATCCAGACTGGACAGTTGAAAATGTAATTCCTTGGTTTGACTTGAAGCATGAAAACTCTGAGCCAGCATGGAATGGATTTATTTCAAATAGCAAGGTGCCGTACCTGCCACTACTTACACATATTCAAGAGCACCTGAAGCACTTATTCCCTGTCCTTTATAAGTGGTCATGGGGCGAGGGAGAAAGGAAGGTGGCAGCCCAAATAATAGTAGAGCTGGGAATGCCGCATGAAGACACTCCAGCCTCTTTGGTCGCTCAGGATTTCAAGAATAGCATTCGAAACATGAAGAACACCCAGAGAAGTGACGCTATTCACTACCTAGGTGTTGCCGGAAGAAGAAATGGAGGAAAATGGAAAGAGCGCGTTATTCCATTTATCAACAACGTCTGGCCTAGAGAAAAGAAACTGCGCACAAAGGCTGAAATTCAAGCATGGATTAGTCTTTTAACTCACTCAAAGGAAGCGCTGCCTGAACTCCTTAAGTGCGCTAAGTGGTGCCTAGCCCCAGTGCAGCTTGAACCATATTGGACGCAACAGTTAACTTACGAGTATGAAGAAGGAAAGCCCATCGCGTCAGTGTACCCAGATGAGATTCTAGAGCTGTGTTATCTGGTAACGCCAGATAGCAACACTGGTTTACCAGTCAATCTAGAGGATGTACTTGACCTAATAGAGCAAGCCAAGCCTGAGCTAGTTAAAGACCGACGCTTCCAGCACTTATTAGATTTAATAGAGAGTGCCTAGGGGGGCTTTTCTATGAGCATTGATTATATTTTGAGTGAATTTGACCTGCATGATGGCAATCAATACCAGCTGAGTAGTACTATATGAATGCAACCTGAGTTTTCGATACTAAAGATAATCCGTAATTTACTAATTTAGCAAAAAATATAAAACGTTTTTGTCCAGCTTCGAGCTAGCTGGTGAGGCTAGCTCATGTGATCACCAAGCGATTCTGTCGTACCTTAATTACCAAGTGACTTTGTCACTACGTTAACTACCGAGGGAAAATGACGAGGCTGAAATGCCGTACTCTTTAAAGTATTAAAATAATCTTTAACTAGGTCATTAATGATAATTACTTGATAGATTGATTAATTATTAACTGGGTGTGCATCATTAAGAAAAGGAAGGAATATCACATTATTTCCCGGTCATTAACTTCATGTCACCTGCTTAGCCGCTTAAAATAAACGGCTAAATAATGAGGATTGATAATGAATTATAAATGGCTAGGTCTTCTCGGGGCGATTCCTTTATTGGCGGCATGCAATAGCGATATCGACATTTCCAGCGACGTGCTTTCTCAACAGCAGCTCAACACCATTATTAGT
>NZ_JATABI010000039.1:0-42170 GCF_036533795.1 Vibrio sp. M250220
TACGTGGGAAGCTTGATTGTATCTACTCATGTTATTTGTCCTCTTTGACTTCTGGAAAAATCAAAGACGCATTTAGCATGAGTAGTTTTACAGGCAAAGCCGAAACGGATGATAACCACCTACTGAAGTAGGTGGTTTAGGGCTGAAAACAAAAAAGCCTCACAGAAGTGAGGCTTTTATCAACATACGTGATTCGTGGGATTACAAGTCTAAGTTATGCTTACCGTGAGACATTTTCGCTTTCAAGTAACCTTGGTTACCGTCTTTAACGTGAGCAGAAGTATTGACAACCTGTTCGATCTCAATGCCGAATTGCTTAAGATCGTTTACTTTCTTAGGGTTATTAGTCACTAAGCGAATTTTATCAATGCCGAGTGCCTTTAGCATCTGTGCGGCTTCGGTAAAATCACGCAAATCATCACCAAAACCAAGGTGATTGTTCGCTTCGTAGGTGTTCATGCCTTCGCTTTGCAGCTTGTATGCGTCTATCTTGTTGTATAGACCAATACCGCGACCTTCTTGTCTTAAGTAAAGGATAATACCGCCAGATTCCGCCATGCGGTTAATCGTCTCATCAAGTTGCTCGCCGCAATCGCAGCGGGATGAATGGAATACATCGCCTGTAAGACATTCAGAATGCATGCGAACCAGCGGGGTTTGCTGAGTTTGATCGGCATGTTTAAAAATGACAGCAACATGCTCTTTTTCGGTTTTCAATCCATGGAAAGAAAGAAGTTCTGCATCGATACTGCTGTTAGCACCGACTTTGAATTCGACTCTGGCTCTTACTTCCGCCATATTTTTACTCACTTGGGTTTCTTGATATTTTAATTCTGTCGCTGCATTCATTGATAATGCTCCACTTGAAGATAACTATGGGGACTCTTACTCTAGAATTCAACGATTAGATCACAATTGTTATAATATAACACTTGATATTTATGGCAATAAAAAACCTCGACGATCAGAAATCGCGAGGTTATCAATATTCAATGGTATGACTACAGGGGCAGACGTGTTTAATCTTGTTGGTTCTTCCACACAGAAAGTTCAATCCAACATGCTTCTAACTCTCGCACCTCTTCATCTGTCAGCAGCGACAAGGTCGGCTTGGATTGCGGAAACGCGTAAGCTTGAATTGCACTTTATGAGCATAAAAATCTTCGCGTAATTTAGATATGTTCATGGCCACTGCTTTTCCCTAAGACTCTATGGTTTGTAGAAACTACACATTGAATTAATTTGTCTAAAAAATGATACCAAAATACCAAATCCACGCAAAATATAGGCTCATTTTTGCAATAAAAATCACATCATTTCATTGATCAAACTCTTTACTTTTCCGGCACTTATTGGATCCAGCAATGATCTTTTAAAACAGTTCCCCATCGGCATGAGTGTAGACCCGACTTTGAGACAGTGACACATATAGCACATAAAAAGAGCAGCCATTGGCTGCTCTTTTTATTTTCGAAATCCCATTTTGACATTGCCTTTGGTATCAAACCAAAGCGCTTCGCCACGGCGACGACCGATTAAAATTGGACCATCATCGTAAAAAAGAAAATTCTTCCAGTGCTTCTTAAACACCGACCATTTGGTCTCAATGATATTGTACTTCTCATAGCAAAAGTACACCGTAACGTCGTCTTGCCAGTCAATAAAAGCGTCAACTGCCGCAGGCAACGCTTCATCATCGGACTCCCAAGCAGACATCCAGTCCACCGTCTCTTTCCAGTTAGATTCTTTCATCGGCCAGTCACTAGAGCTAAAACGCTCTGAGTCAGGACTTTGAGCACTGATGTTTTCTTTCCATAACTGAGACGCTCGTGCTTGCGACATCGGTTTGATTGATTCTAAGTCAGCCTCGGGTACTGGCATAGATTGGTGAGTAAAAATCCATTTTCTTTGGTATTCGTCCAAAGTTTGGTATGACATTAATATTCCTCTTAAAGCGTTATGCTTTTAGCCAGCCATTGAGAGTCGCATCATTAATAATTTGCTGCGCTTTTTCCCATAGAGCCTCAGAGCCGTACTCTATTTTTTGATTCACTGTTAGCGCTTGTTGTCGTGTAACACCATGCTCTTGCCAGCTTTGCCCCTGGTTATGGTAGTTCAAAAGCATTGGAATAATCCTGTCCAATGCTTTGGCAAATTTAGCATCTGCTGACGTCGCAGATTCAAATTCTAGCCACAGTTCTAGCAAAGACTGACCTTGGTCACTTGGCAGCATACCGAACAAACGTTGGGCTGCTTCAAGCTCTTTCTGCTCTTGCTGTGCCGACGCGGCAACATCATAGACAAAGGTATCACCTGCATCAATTTCTACCACATCGTGAAGAAGCAACATTTTCACCACGCGAGAAATATCTACCGGTTGATTGGCATGTTCTTCCATTAAGATCGCCATCAAAGCGACATGCCAACTGTGTTCAGCACTATTTTCTAGCCTTCCTTCAGCGCTTTTGACTCGGGTGCGTCTCAGTACGGATTTAAGCTGGTCAAGCTCCATGAGCAGAGCCAACTGTTGTTCTAATCTTGAAGCGCTCATACTTGTGTCCAATTCGGATTAACTAATGACGTTAAACAATGATCTTCCCATTGCCCATCAATGAGCAAGTAGTCTTTCGCAAAGCCTTCTTTTTGAAATCCTACCCTTTCCAATACCGCTTCACTGCGAACATTGCGCGGCATATAACTCGCCATAATGCGATGCATGTTCTGAATGTTGAACATGTAATTGACCGCTAATTTTAATCCTCGTGTCATCGCGCCTCTTCCCTGTGCACAGTGCGCTAGGGAGTAACCGACATTACACGCATGGAATGGGAACCGAGCGATATTGCTAAACGAGATTGTGCCTAACATTTCATTTGTCGAACGGTCAAGGATCAGCAAATAGTAGCCCAGCCCCATTCGATGAAGCTCAGCGAGTTTGATGAGTCGCTGAGTCCATCCGGATTCATCAAAAAAGGCTTCGTCTCGCTTGGGTTCCCAAGGTTTTAAATGCTCTCTGTTTGCAATAAAGTAATCTGAGATCAGTTTTCCATCCATAGGCTCTGCACTACGAACGACGATGTCCTCATCCCACTCAAAGACTTGGGTAGGGGTACTCACTCTTTCCATTTAATTTTTTCTTATTCCATATTCACGTAACTTGTTTGCCACCGAGGTGTGAGAAACATTGAGTCTCTTGGCGAGTTTACGACTAGACGGGAATGAGTGATATAAGCGTTCTAGCACCTGAGATTCGTACTCTTTCATGATCTCATCAAGTGAACCATCCAAACTCAATATCGGCCCATTTGATGTCGGAGTTTCGAGCTGAGGAAGATGGAAAAGATCCGCCGTCAAGTCGTCCGTTTCAAGCTCGGTCAAAGCGCGAAGCACCATGTTTTCAAGCTGGCGCATGTTACCTGGCCATTGATACGTCACTAACTGGTCAGCCAGATCCTCTGCGATGATCGGCTTCGATATGCCTAGTTGTTTTACGTACTTAGCAACAAACAATTCAAGCAGCGGTGCAATATCGTTTGAGCGTTCCCTTAACGGTGGAATAAGTAGTGTAAGCACGTTGAGACGATAAAAAAGATCTTCACGGAACACGCCTGACTCGGCTAAATCAGCCAGTTGATGTCTGGTTGAAGCAATCACCCTAACATCGACATGAACTTCATGCTCTTCTCCGACACGTCTAAACGTGCCATCTTGTAGCAATCGCAGTAATTTGATTTGCAGATGCGGGCTCATCTCCCCGATTTCATCAAGGAAAACCGTGCCGCCATTCGCTTGCTCAAATATACCTTTATGGCCTTGCTCATGGTTGAATGAACCCGGTGCGTGACCAAATAATTCAGTTTCAGCAACATCGTCAGGCATCGAAGCACAGCTCAAAACCAAGAACGGCTTAGAAGCGCGATTTGAACGGTTATGACATGCACGAGCTAGCATCTCTTTACCGGTTCCCGTTTCACCTTGAATGAGTAGCGGTTGGTCTAGCATTGACAGCTTCTTAGCTTGGCTAATCAGCGCCTTATGTCTATTTGACACCCCGACAAAATGCTCAAACCCAAGATTATTGTGTAGTGGCAAAGAGTCATCAAATATCGCTTTTTCCTGTACGGAACGGATGATCATCACCGTACTCGCCAGCACAGACTCATTTGACTCATCACTGATATAGACAGGCATGATTTCCATCATGTAATCCAAACCACCGATGACAATATTTTCCCTCAATCGAGTTATCTTACCTTCAACCCACTTAGCGAAATTGAAGTTAGGCAGCAACGAGGTGATCTGATGACCAATGATTTCCGCTTCTTCACGACTAAATAGGGTCAACGCGGCGTGGTTTGCCATATCCACATTGCCTTTTAAATCGATAGCCAATACCGGTTCTGGCAGGTTGTTAAGCAGAGAAATTAGCTCATTATTGTGGCGTTCAATTGGCATGAATTGGATTTTTCGAACGTCATTAACACCTGAGATACGGCGAATTTCAGCCATAAGCTCACTAAAGGTATCAAAGTCGATATCCGGACAGTTGAGGTAGATAATACCGCTCACATCGATTTCGATACCACGAAGATCAATGTTTTTCGAAGCAAGAATATCGAGCAATTCACGAGTCAAACCAAGTCTGTCTTCACAAAAAACTTCTAGACGCACGTATGAGTTCCTAACTAAGGTGTCACGAAAAGTTGACAGTAGTTTCTACTAAGCCTAGATCCTCGTCAAGCAAACTGATATTACTTGCTTCACATTCGCACTATTTGATTGTAATAGCGGCGACTTTTTCAACGATTTGCTTGCGGATCGCCCCTAACCTAACTTGGCGCTCTTTGTTCCACGGTAAAGGTCTAAGTAAAGCCATCGCTTTGAGCCCCAACCTTGCGGTCAGAATACCAACACCCAATCCTTGACCCGCTCTGGCAGAGACTCTTCCAGCGAGATCCATCGACATCAGATCCATACCTGCATCAACCGCCAGTTCACTCGCTCCAGCAGCGGCCATGTTGACCAGAGTCGCTTTGAACAATTTGAGTCTAGACCAGTAACCCAGCTCTACTCCATAAACGTCTGCGAGGTTGTCGATCATTTTGAAGTTTCGCCACGCGACAAGTAACATATCAGCAATGGCAAGTGGACTAATCGCCACCAAAGCCGCCGATTCCGTTGCATGCTGTGAGACTATCTTAGTGGCTATTTTATCTTGCTCTGCCACCACCATGGCGTCATACATTTCAAGCACTTCACTATCACTATGTGAACCATTGATGCTATTGATCCAACGGTCATAACTTGGTGACTCAGTACCAATACCTGACTGTTTCGCCACTGACTGACAAAATGCTTTCCCTTGGCCAACACTATTGGCAGCAAGCAACGCCTCACTTTGCTCTTGTACACTAAAGTGATTGCGTAGCTTACGCAGCTTATATAGTTCGCGTCCAATAGAACCAATTCCAAACATAGCGATGGTCGCGATAAACCCTGACCACCCCAATGAGAGCCAATCTGCGCTTTGAATCGCAGTGACAACGCTATCTATCGCTTGCCACCCGACCAAGCCTGAAAATGCAGTTAACAAGCCTATCGAAAACCACTTTGAACCCTTTTGGGGTCGAATAATTTGCTCTAGATTTTGCTCTGTCCGGTCATCTTGATGTTCGACTTCAATTTCAACGGGCACAAATTTTTGTTGCGGCTCAAAGTGCTTCTGTGAGGTCAGTTCTTGTTGAATGGGGGACGACTCATCGCCAAACGTCTGGTCGAAGACGTGTTTCTGTTTTAGTTGCGTTTTATCTGACATACTCATCTCAGCTTATCCCCAATCAAATACTCTAGTGCCTTGTCCATACGGATATGCGGTAACGGGTCATCTCCACCCCACTCTCTCGGTCTGAATGATGTAAACTCAAACCCTTGCTTCTGCCAATAATCCGCTGCAGGAAGCTTTCTCGGCACCTCACCTGGAAATACCGTCATGGTCTCTCCATCAAGCGTCGTTCCACGAATGGCAGGGCAAGACTGCTCACCCTGACTGATATAACCCGTCTCCGTCGCCTGTATTGACGCCATCGTCATGCAATTCATCTCTATGTTTTCATAAGAGGCGGTTTGCCATGCAGGATGCACCATTTGTTGTAATAGAGAAACGAGATGCGGATGCTGTTCTGGTGTCACATGATCTGCTTTGGTTGCGGCAAACAATACTTTATCGATACGCGGAGCAAACAGACGCTTGAGCATGCTGCTACGACCATAACGGAAGCTATGCATGATTTGCTCTAACGCTTGGCGCATATCGTGAAAGGACTCATAACCCGCGTTAAGCGGTTGCAAACAGTCCACCAGCACAATTTGACGATCGAACGTTGAAAAGTGGTGCTTATAAAACGCCTTAACCACTTTTTGCTGATACTCCTGATAGCGAGCCTTCAACATGCCCAAGTTTGAGCCTTTCGCTACCTTGGCATTGTCATCAAAGGAACAAGGGAAAAACTGCAACACAGGCGCCCCTTCCAGTTCGCCGGGTAACACAAATCGCCCCGGTTGTACCCAGTGCAATCCTTGTTCTTTGCATGAGAAAAGAAACTCCGTATAGCTCTGAGAGATGAGAGCGAGTTCTTTTTCGTTCAGTGGCGCTGAAAGATCCAGCTTATCTAATTGCGCTAACCAAACCTCGGCCAACTCTCTACGTCCCCCCTTTAACGCCTCAAATTGCTTTTGAGACCATTGATGAAAATTCATATCCAACAGGGGTAAATCCAGCAGCCATTCGCCCGGATAATCGATAATGTCGATATGTAACTTTGCTGTATTGCCAAACAGCTTCTTGGTTTTCTTAGTTGGCTTATACTTGAGCGCCAAACGTATTTCACTGACATCGCGCGTTGGCTCAGGCCATTGCGGTGGCAAAGCAAGGACATGCTCCATCGCCTCATCATAACCAAAACGCGGAACGAGCATATTGGTTTGCGGTTCACGTTTTGCGCCAACCAAACGCTTGTCACAAGCAGCACTTAACAGAGGTAAGTTATCGTGAGTGGAAGTATGAAGAAGCTGGTTGACTAGCGAACTGATAAACGCCGTTTTACCTGCTCGAGATAAACCCGTTACGGCAATACGAACATGGGAATCGACGCTTCTGCTGATTAAATCATTCACTTCTTGAGTAATATGCTTCATTCACTATCTCTTTTATACACACTGACCACTAGCTTACTGATTGTAACCTTAATCCTAGATGAACAAAAAAGCCTCTGATAAAAATCAGAGGCTTAAAGTTGTAAAACTACGGTTGAGCACTAATCGTCTTCAATCAACTTGTAAACAACAAACAGTGCGATTTCAAGCAACACAAACAAAGCACAAGTGATAGTCACATATTTTTCATCAAAGATACTGATGCCATGAAGAATGAGGTCATATCCGACGAATGCGCCGATAACCACAGCAATGATTATCTGAAGAATTTGAATAAAGCGAGGCATGTGCTCTCCTGACGTTTAGAATAAGAATAAATTAGAGTATATAGACAAAAGGTGCAGCTTTTGCTCCACCTTTGTCAAATATCTGCCAATTAAATCTGTCATTTCTCACAAACTTAACAAACGTGATTAAGATTGAGATTCCATTTCCTGAATCTTCACCTTCCACGTATCAGGGCCGATTTGGTGAGCGTTTGCACCGTTAGAGTCAACCGCGACGGTGACAGGCATATCTTCCACTTCAAACTCGTAGATCGCTTCCATACCTAAGTCTTCAAACGCGACAACACGCGCTTTCTTAATCGCTTTAGCAACCAAGTAAGCCGCACCACCAACCGCCATCAAGTAAACAGCTTTGTGTTTCTTGATTGACTCAACCGTTGCAGGACCACGCTCAGCTTTACCAATCATACCCATGATGCCCGTTTCTTCCAGCATCATGTCCGTGAACTTATCCATACGTGTCGACGTTGTCGGACCTGCTGGACCTACAGCTTCGTCACCGACCGCATCAACTGGGCCTACGTAGTAGATAAACTTGCCTTTGAAGTCGACACCTTCTGGTAGACCTTCTCCGTTTGCAAGCATCGTTTGAATACGTTTATGTGCAGCATCACGACCAGTGAGTATCTTGCCTGAAAGCAGTACCGTTTCACCCGTTTTCCACTGTTCAACATCAGCCTGTGTCACTTCGTCGAGATTAACACGACGCGTGTTCGCTCCCGCTTCCCAAGTAATATCTGGCCACTCTTCCAATTTCGGTGGCGTCAGATCAGCAGGACCAGAACCATCTAGAGTGAAATGCACGTGACGAGTCGCCGCACAGTTAGGGATCAAACATACCGGTTTGGATGCTGCATGAGTGGGTGCTGTTTTGATTTTCACATCAACAACTGTGGTTAAGCCGCCAAGACCTTGTGCACCAATACCCAACTTGTTCACGCGGTTGAAGATATCAAGACGGAGCTCTTCTTCTGCATTTTGTGGTCCACGGTCGATAAGCTCTTGGATATCGATGTGCTCCATCAGTGATTCTTTTGCCAGCACCGCCGCTTTTTCAGCGGTACCGCCGATACCGATACCAAGCATGCCCGGTGGACACCAGCCTGCACCCATGGTTGGCAACGTTTTTTCAACCCATTCAGCAATGTCATCTGATGGGTTCAGCATAACCATCTTAGTTTTGTTTTCACTACCGCCGCCTTTTGCCGCAATTTGAATCTCAACTTTATCGCCCGGAACCATGTTGATATGAACAACCGCAGGTGTATTGTCTTTGGTGTTAATACGTTTACCCGCAGGATCCATGAGAACCGATGCACGAAGTGGGTTATCAGGGTTAGTGTAAGCCTGACGAACACCTTCATCGACCATCTGTTGTACCGTTAGATCCGTAGAGTCCCACTGCACAGCCATACCGATATTGACGAAACAAGTGACGATACCAGTATCTTGGCAGATTGGGCGATGCCCTTCCGCAGACATACGAGAGTTAATCAGAATCTGAGCAATTGCGTCTTTCGCCGCTTGGCTCTCTTCACGTTGATAGGCTTTTTCTAGGGCTTGGACAAAGTCTAATGGGTGGTAATAAGAAATGTACTGGAGCGCATCAGCTACACTGCTGATCACATCCTGTTGACGAATTACGGTCATTGCATGCCTCGTTATTTTTGTGCTTCCTTTTCTAGCCGAACACAAGCGTTTGCTTATTGATTTTATATTTACGAAACACTGGTGTAGCGACCTTTGATGCCATTATGATACTCTTGCTTTTCTCAACACGCCACGTAATCAACGATCTCTTTGTCACAAATTAAACAAATGAATAACATCAAGCCAAATCGCTTAGAAATCAAACCGATCCCTTATAAAAATGACCTAGCGGTTTCGCTGTTTAATCACATCGAATCTTTGCCTTGGGCAATGTTGCTTCGCTCACCTTCAACCACTCATGTTGATAGCCGTTTTGACATATTGGTCGCACAGCCCATCGCTACAATCATCACTACGGGCGAGAGAAGTACCATAAAAATGGCAGATAAGATCGAAATCTCCGACACCAACCCGTTTGAGCTAGTCAAACACGTTCAGGCACGCGTGTTGCCCGGTATTGAGTACGATGGTGAGCTTCCTTTTATTGGTGGAGCTCTGGGTTATTTTGCGTATGACTTGGGTCGTCGCGTCGAGCGCATGCCCGAGTTGGCGGAGCATGATCTGAAAACACCCGATATGGCGGTTGGATTATATGACTGGGCGCTGATCGTCGATCATCAACTTCAGAGCGCAAGTATTGTCGGACAAAGCGTTGACAAGCACTGGCAATGGTTGAACCAACACGCACCAGAAAAAAGTAACCCATTCGCACTTGTTGGTCCTTGGTCCTCTAACATGACCAAAGCGGACTACCGTGGCAAATTTGAACAAGTTCAGGAGTATCTTCGTTCAGGAGATTGCTATCAGATCAATTTGGCACAGCGATTTAAAGCACCTTATCAAGGGAGTGAGTGGCAGGCTTATCAAAAGCTTGAGCAGGTCAATCAAGGACCTTTCTCGGCATTTATTCGTACCGAACAAGGCGCAATAATAAGTGTTTCTCCTGAGCGTTTCCTCCAAGTCAAAGCGCGTCTTATCGAGACCAAACCGATCAAAGGGACTCGCCCACGTAGCGATGACCCTATCATTGATCAGCAAGCTGCAAAAGACTTAGCCAATGCTGAAAAAGATCAAGCTGAGAATCTCATGATTGTTGACTTGCTGCGCAATGATGTCGGGCGAGTTGCCAAACCTGGCACTGTACATGTCCCTAAATTGTTCGACATTGAAAGTTTTCCCGCCGTTCACCACTTAGTGAGTACTATTCGCGCTCAACTTGATGACCAATATAGCGCCGCTGATTTACTGCGCGCGTCCTTTCCGGGAGGCTCTATCACCGGCGCACCTAAAGTCCGGGCGATGGAAATCATCGAAGAACTGGAACCTCATCGTCGTAACGCCTACTGTGGCAGCATTGGTTACATCAGTCGTCATGGACAAATGGATACCAGCATCACAATACGAACACTGGTCGCTGAACAAGGGCAATTGCATGTCTGGGCCGGTGGCGGCCTAGTCGCTGACAGTCAGTGTGATAGCGAATATCAAGAAACGCTCGACAAACTGAGCCGGATACTTCCAGTCCTGACTGAGTGATGTGGACAGATCTCATGTCCACTTTTCGAGCATCAGTTTCAAGTCTTTGGCGGTATAGGGTTTGGTTAAGATGTCATCCATCCCACACTGGATGCATTTTTCGCGCTCTTCTAACGTCGTCCCTGCCGTCAGCGCAATAATAGGCAAAGTACACTTCTGCTGACGAAGATAGGTCGTTGCTTCAAAGCCATCCATCTCAGGCATTCGGCAATCCATGAAGACGATATCGTAGTGACCGATAGCGACCGCTTTGATCGCTTCAATGCCATTCGTGGCAATATCTGGGGTAATAGACAGTTTTTTCAACATCTGATTGATGATGACTTGGTTCATACGAATATCGTCGACAACCAATATCGCTAAATTGTCGATAGATTTATTACTTAGTCCCGCCTCCTTTATCACCTCTTTATGAGGCTCGGCTTGTGTCACTTTAAGCGGGAGCTTGACTTCAAAACAACTTCCCTGCCCCAGTTCGCTAGTCAGAGAGATCTCACCCGCCATCAGATCAACAAGGTTTTTGCAAATCGCCAGTCCAAGGCCTGTCCCTTCAAAATTTCGTTTTGCCGACCTATCGACCTGAACAAAAGGGGTAAACAGCTTGTTGTGTAATTCCTTACTGATACCAACGCCGCTGTCAATAATGGCGACACACAAGCTACCCGCTTGCCATTTGGCAACTAGCTTGACCTCTCCCTGCGCGGTAAACTTAATCGCATTGCCGACAAGGTTCACCAAAATCTGTCCTATTCGTTCGAAGTCACCGATAAACGCCGCAGGCATCTCCGTTGCTCGTTCAATTTTAAATCCGACACCCTTCTCCTGAGCTTTTGGCTGGAAAATCCCGTTAATCATGTCGTGCAGATCTTGCCACGTAAACTGTGAAGGGATGAGCTCCATCATTCCGGCATTCATTTTACTGAAATCGAGAATATCGTTGATAATGTAGCGCAGCAGATCGCCTGAGTGGCTGAGATTAGAAAGAAGGGTTTGCTGCTCTTCATCGAGAGGTGTGCTGGCAAGCAGTTCAGCACTACCAAGTAAGCCATTTAAAGGGGTTCGTAGCTCATGATTTATCATCGCGACGAACTCTTTGGTTGAACGCTCAGACTCCTCTGCCCGCGCACGTGCTTCTTGATGACGGGTTACAATAATCTGGCGACTAATCGCACTACACAGTAGTTCACCAATGAGCATAATCTGGCTAGTGATAAAATCCCGGTCAATGTCAGTGCCGCTCACACGCACAGATAGCTCACCAGCAGTTTTATGATCAATTTCGATCGGCAAACACAACACATCGCCTTGCCAAACTGAGTAGGGTTTTACCTCACTAATCTCACGCGCAGACACCGGACCAAACTCAGTTCCCTCGATGGTCGAAATTAAATTGGATTCAATAAAAAGTGCAGCACGTTCGATGGCTTTCGTTGAGGATAATCGCTCTAATAGGCTGGCAATCATACCATCATCTAAGGTACGTCTAAGGAAGGCTCGCCCGTAGTGAATTAGCGCTTCATTGATCTGTTGCTCAAACTCTAATTTATCGAGGTCACTGCGCGTCTGATGTTTAAGCTGCGTCAACACTAACTCTAATTGTTGGTTGGCTTGGTATAGCTCCAAACTCTTACTTTCAAGCAACTGTTCGGCTTGTTTGCGCGCTTCTATCGCACGCTGCAGTTTACGCTCCAACGGCGAGCCACTTTGATTATGCTTGTCCAATCAGCTCCACCTTAAATCTAACTTGGCTGCCATCACTTGTAACCTTACCCATAGAGATTGCCAATTCATCATTGTAAAACTGAGCACATCCTTCAATAAGACCAAAGCAGACATGAGACATGCAACGAACACTCACATAGTCAAAAACCAATTCCGTGTTGGATTCGCTAATAAAGTCAAATCTTGGCGGGTTAGCCTCTGGGTAGAGTTTTTTAACCTCAGTATGAATGTAGTCCTCGACTAACTTAATGAATTGAAAAGACGATTTACAATCTTCTAGGCTACAATTAGAAGGTAGACTGTTATACAGGTTCCTAAAAACGGATTGTCCGAATAAACGCTGCAGTTCTTCTGGTGATATTCCTGTGCGTTTGCTGAGATGTACAATGAGTCGAACAAGTTTGCGATGATCATAGCTACCGACTGTGGTGTACACACCGCTATCTTCCGCTGCTAAAAGTAAGCTATCCAACTCATCTAAACCAAACTTTTGCTCCACAAGATCCATAAACTCAGTGAAGATAATCCCTTTCATATTTGGCGCTATCCTTGCTTGTTTGAGTATAGTAGAAAGCATGAGTCATATTTACGCCTTTTTCAAATATATGAAGGAGCTAACGTGTTGTCAGAACTAAATAAAAACCACATTATTCAACGCTTTCAGTTGTTGCAGACTGTCGATTATAACCAAGAGGCATTAAAACGAGTCGCGCACCTAAAACAAAGTCATCTTCGTAAAGCATCAGTTCTGATTGGGTTCGTTGAACGCGAGCACGGATTAAACATCATTTTTACGCGCCGAGCACGGCACCTCAAACACCACCCTGGTCAAATCAGTTTTCCTGGCGGTAAATACGAAGCTTCCGATTCGAACTTAGCAGAGACAGCGTTAAGAGAAACCTTTGAAGAGGTCGGTATAGATAGAAATAAAATAGAGATCTTTGGTCAAATGCCGGAACTGGTGACTATTAGTAAGTTTACTGTCACGCCTTTTTTAGCGTTTATCTCACCTGACTACGAAATCCAGATCGATGCGAATGAGGTCGACGAGCTGTTTGAAGTCCCTGCCTCCATCATTCTGGATAAAAATCACCTCCATAGTCAGAAATTTAAGGTTAATAATTTTTCACATCGTGTCTTTGGTTTGTCGTATCAACACCACTTTATATGGGGAATGACCGCGCAAATCATTCACGCCATGCAGAATCATATAGTGCATCAATACTAATTTACTCATACAACAACATATTCTGTTCACATTAGTTAAATTAACTATCAATAAGGCAACCGTTTTCTTGCGACAGAGATAAAACAAAACAATAACAACATTAGTTTTTCTAATGTCATACATTAGCATAAATCACTAGTAGCACATCATTTTCGTGAGCAAAAACCTGTTTTTGACATATCATTACATAGCTCGCATCAATTCATGATTTAGATCTAGTTTTCCTGCAAGATTTTTATGCAAAATTGCCCCCGACTTATTTCCTGTTCCCAAAAATGAGTATCACAAAATGAATACTACAACTTCTGCGGCTTCAACCGCACAATCGTCTAGTAAGTTTACTTACAAAGACTTCACTTGGTGTCTGTCGCTTTTCGGTACTGCGGTAGGTGCTGGCGTACTTTTCCTACCTATTAAAGCGGGTGCTGGTGGTTTTTGGCCATTAGTTATTCTTGCTCTAATCGCGGCACCAATGACTTGGTTCGCTCATAAATCTCTAGCACGTTTTGTACTATCAGCGAAAAACCCTGAAGCTGACATTACAGACACTGTTGAAGAACATTTTGGTAAGACTGGCGCAAACCTTATTACTTTTGCTTACTTCTTCGCTATCTACCCAATCGTTCTAATTTACGGTGTTGGTATTACAAACACGGTCGATTCATTCCTAGTAAACCAAATAGGTATGGAATCCATTCCTCGTTGGTTACTATCAGGCGCACTTATCGCAGCAATGACTGCGGGTGTGGTATTTGGTAAAGAATTGATGCTAAAAGCGACTTCAGCAATGGTTTACCCACTTGTTGCAATCCTTCTTGCTCTTTCTTTTTACCTTATCCCTGATTGGAACACGTCGATGATTGAAGTAGCACCAGACTGGAGCGCAATGCCAACAGTTGTATGGCTAGCAATTCCTATCATCGTGTTCTCTTTCAACCACAGTCCTATCATTTCTCAGTTCTCTAAAGAACAACGCCTACAGTACGGTGAAGATGCAGTTAAGAAAACTGACTCTATCACTGGTGGTGCTGCGATGATGCTTATGGGCTTCGTAATGTTCTTCGTGTTCTCTGTAGTACTTTCTCTATCTCCAGAGCAGCTAGCGCTGGCTAAAGAGCAAAACATCTCTGTTCTTTCTTACCTAGCGAACGTGCATGAATCTCCACTGATTTCTTACATGGGTCCTCTAGTTGCATTTGCAGCGATTACTTCTAGCTACTTCGGTCACTTCCTAGGTGCACATGAAGGTCTAGTTGGTCTAATCAAGTCTCGCGCTAAATCGCCTGTAAGCAAGATCGAAAAAGGTTCTCTGCTGTTCATCGTTATCACTACTTGGATCGTTGCTATCGTTAACCCGAGCATCCTAGGCATGATTGAGACAATGGGCGCTCCAATGATTGCAGCTATCTTGTTCCTAATGCCTGTATTCGCGATGCAGAAAGTTCCTGCAATGGCTAAGTACAAAACTTCTGCTCCAGTACAGATTTTCACAACAATCTGTGGTCTTGCGGCAATTAGTTCTGTAATCTACGGCGCTCTTTAATCTAAAGACTAAATTTAGTCTGATTAATCCAAGAATATAACGATAATAAAAAGCCTCCCTCTCCCCCTGGGAGGCTTACTTTGAGGTAATCGATATGATTAGTGTTTTTGACATCTATAAGATCGGCGTTGGTCCTTCAAGCTCACATACAGTGGGACCAATGAAAGCGGGTAAAGAGTTTATTGATGACTTACGCTCAATGGGAAAATTGCGCGACATCACTAAAATCACCGTGGACGTTTATGGATCACTATCACTGACAGGGAAAGGTCACCATACAGATATCGCCATCATCATGGGTCTTGCAGGCAACACCCCTGAGAAAGTAGATATTGATTCTATTCCGGGCTTTGTTGCACGCGTAGAAGAAACTGAGCGCCTTCCTGTTGGCATGCACTGTCATACAGTATCGTTCCCGAAAGAAGGTGGTATGAACTTCCATACGACCAACCTAGAGCTACATGAAAACGGCATGCAGATCCACGCTTGGATCGGTGACGAGAAAGTGTACTCAAAGACTTACTACTCTATCGGTGGTGGCTTCATTGTTGATGAAGAAAACTTCGGCAAAGAAGAAGAAAACCCGATTAAAACACCTTACGAATTCACAACCGCTGAAGAGCTTGTGAATCAGTGTAAAGAGCACGGTTTATCTATCAGTACACTAGTGATGAAAAACCAAGCGGTTCTGCACTCAGATGAAGAGTCACGTACTTACTTCGCCAATATTTGGAAGACAATGCGTGACTGTATGGATCGCGGTATGAATACAGAAGGTATCCTACCTGGTCCACTGCGTGTGCCACGTCGTGCAGCGGCACTACGTCAACAGTTGCTGACTTCTGAAAAAACCACTAACGACCCAATGTCTGTTGTTGACTGGGTAAACATGTTTGCGTTTGCCGTTAACGAAGAAAACGCAGCAGGTGGCCGTGTTGTAACAGCACCAACTAACGGTGCTTGTGGCATCATTCCTGCGGTACTGGCTTACTACGATAAGTTCATTCAGACTGTGACTGAAAAAGACTACATCCGTTACTTCGCGGCTTCTGGCGCAATCGGCGGTCTTTATAAGCGTAACGCTTCAATCTCAGGTGCTGAAGTAGGCTGTCAAGGCGAAGTCGGTGTTGCATGTTCAATGGCAGCAGCTGGTCTAGCCGAACTAATGGGTGGTAGCCCAGAGCAAGTTTGTATGGCAGCTGAAATCGCGATGGAACACAACCTAGGTCTAACATGTGACCCAGTAGCGGGTCAGGTTCAGGTACCATGTATTGAACGTAACGGCATCGCAGCGGTTAAAGCAATTAACTCTACGCGTATGGCGCTACGTCGCTCGTCAGCTCCAACAGTTTCTCTAGATAAAGTTATCGAAACAATGCTAGAGACAGGTAAAGACATGAATGCTAAGTACCGTGAAACATCTCAAGGTGGCCTAGCAATTAAAGTTATTTGCTAAACTTTACTGATGAACCCAAAAAAAGCGAAGTATGCTTCGCTTTTTTACTCTACATCAGGAGATTATTCACCCTTGTAAATACATCCCGCGGTACAAGTTTCTTTTATTTCTACTTTGCTGAGAAGCGGCAGACTCGGCTTAAGCTCGTTCCAAATCCATTTTGCCAGCACCTCACTGGTCGGGTTCTCTAACCCCTCAATATCATTTAGATAGTAGTGGTCTAGTCGATCGTAAATAGGCTTAAACGCAGCTTTGATTTCAGCGAAGTCGACAACCCAGCCTGTATGTGGGTCAACTTCACCTTCAACATAGAGGCGAACTAAGAAAGAGTGGCCGTGCAAGCGCCCACACTTATGTCCTTCAGGCACGTGTGGAAGGTGGTGTGCCGCTTCAAACATAAACTCTTTGTATAATTCAGTTTTCATTTTGATTCTCAGGCTTTTCGAAAGAGGCGCAATACTAAGGAATAAGTATAGTAGTGACAAGCTTTGCAGGTCAGATTGCAATAAGGAAA
Source organism: Vibrio sp. M250220 (assembly GCF_036533795.1). Taxonomy (NCBI): domain Bacteria; kingdom Pseudomonadati; phylum Pseudomonadota; class Gammaproteobacteria; order Vibrionales; family Vibrionaceae; genus Vibrio; species Vibrio sp. M250220. The sequence goes on from NZ_JATABI010000039.1 coordinate 17,149, forward strand.
TCGCTTGCCCGCAGAAAAATACCTCTAGCACGTCGAAATAATGTCGAACGTCAATTATTTGTTCACAGTCCCCTTACATCACATTTACATAAGCCTCACAGAGAGTAAGGTCACAGTATAAAATTTACCGTCTTCCCTTCCGTCGATAGATAAGTAAGACTTTTTGAAGTCCATTCCAATTATTGATACTATCTCTGATAATGCACATATCCATAACAAATAAATTGCTCATCACACTGGTTACGGTCTTCGGCTTAGTACTTGTTGCATCTACCATCTACCAATATTTACAGCAGCGAGAGTTAATAAACTCGGTGTTGAGTGAACAACTACACGACAAAGCAAGCAACTATTTCGACAGCCTGAACATGATGATGTTGACGGGCACAATGGCGCAAAAAGAGACTTTACGACAAAAAGCATTAGCGCAAGACGGTATTGAACAAGTTAGGGTTTTGCGCGGTGAAGCCGTCAGTAAGTTATACGGCGCTGGTCAAGAGAACCAAAAACCTATCGATGATATCGACCAGCGTGCACTTAACGGTGAGTTGGTTATAGAACCTTTCTCTGCCGATTGGGGTAAAGGCATCGTTGTTGCCTTACCAATGAAAGCAAGCGAAAACTATCGCGGCACCAACTGTGTTGCCTGTCATATAGTGCCAGAAGGCGAAGTCCTAGGTGCAATTCGTCTCGAATACAACCTCTCTCATGTTAACGACCTCATTAAGGACCGAGCGCTGATCGCTCTAGCCATCATGTCTGCATTCGGTTTTGTTGGCTTTCTGATCACTCTGGGTCTCATCCGTAAAATCATCGTTAGACCGATTCAGAAAACCTCAGGCTTTATGCAAAGCCTCAGCGAAACCAAAGATCTCTCTCAGCGTCTTGATAGTAAGCAAAATGACGAGATCGGCCAGCTATCTGGTGCAATTAACTCTTTTATGGACACAGTCAACGATAGCCTAGTTCAGGTTCAATCCACGTCGCATAATGTTGCAAGTAGCGCATCTGAACTGACCCAAGTTGCTCAAGTGACAGACAGTGCGGCGACCAATCAGCAAACTGAAACCGCTGAGGTGCAATACAACATTGAACAGATGCAGTCTCAGCAGGTTCAGGTTGAACAAGCGACCGAAAACGCCTCATCGTTGATCAAGCACACCACGCGTATCGCGGAGCAAAGTGCGGAGAAAGCACATAGTGCCAGCCATGAGATCAAGGGGCTAGTGACCGATATCGAACAAGTCAAAGATAGCATTGTCGAACTCAACAACCAGACCGCTGAAGTATCTAGCATTCTTGAAGTCATTAAAGGTGTCGCGGAACAAACCAATTTGTTGGCGCTTAATGCCGCTATCGAGGCCGCTCGAGCGGGCGAACAAGGTCGTGGTTTTGCAGTGGTTGCTGAGGAAGTTCGTAATCTAGCAAGTCGCACCGCTGAAGCGACCGGCAGTATCGAAGCAATCATTTCTCAGTTCCAGCAAGACAGTGAGGGCTCGCTGGCTTCCGTCGACACGGTCTGTGGAACCGCTCACGAACGTTCAACAGAGATTGAAGCATTATCCCATGCTATGTCTGAAGTCGTTCAAGAGATGAAACAAGCTCTCGCTCATGCCAATAGCATTCAGCAACAATCCAGCAATACGGCAGAACTGAGCCACCAAGTCCAAAACAAAGTACAAGTCATTACCCGACATGCCAATCAAACATCAGAGTCTGCGGCTAAGACCCACGATATCAGTATGAATCTTGAGCAACTTTCTGAACATCTTGAGACTCTACTCGATCAATTCACACTTTCTGGCAAGAAATAGGCGAATAATGGGCTTTTTTGGTCGACTAAGTGACAATAAAGGTTGAAGCATAATATTTGAAAGGTAATATGTTCCATTGAATCTATAGAATTCTATCCAACCCAATGTTTGCTCATTATTTATTCTATTGAGTATCACGCATTGGGTTGAATTTTTACCTCAATGGAGAATATTTCAAACATGACTTACGCGCCTGTATCAGACGTTTTGAAAGGTCAGCTAGCAGTAGACAGTGAAGTGACTGTTCGTGGCTGGATCCGTTCACGTCGTGATTCCAAAGCTGGAATCTCTTTCCTTGCCATTTATGACGGCTCTTGTTTCGACCCGATTCAGGCCGTGGTCCCTAATAATCTTAATAATTACAACGACGAAGTACTAAAGCTTACAACAGGCTGCTCTGTCGAAGTAACAGGTAAGATTGTTGAATCTCCAGCAAGTGGTCAAGACTTTGAGCTTGCCGCGACTGACGTTAAAGTTGTTGGTTGGGTTGAAGATGCTGAAACTTACCCAATGGCAAAAACTCGTCACTCTATCGAATACTTACGTGAAGTAGCGCATCTACGCCCTCGCACTAACGTAATCGGTGCAGTTGCACGTGTTCGTAACTGTCTTTCTCAAGCGATCCACCGTTTCTACCACGAACAAGGTTACTTCTGGGTATCAGCACCACTGATCACGGCTTCAGATGCGGAAGGTGCAGGTGAAATGTTCCGCGTATCTACGCTAGACATGGAAAACCTACCTCGTACTGACGCAGGTAAAGTTGACTACAACGAAGACTTCTTCGGTAAAGAGACTTTCCTGACTGTATCAGGTCAGCTAAACGCAGAAGCTTACGCTTGTGCACTAAGCAAAGTTTACACTTTCGGCCCAACGTTCCGCGCTGAAAACTCTAACACCAGTCGTCACCTAGCGGAGTTCTGGATGGTAGAGCCTGAAGTGGCATTTGCAGAACTAGACGACGTAGCGAAGCTTGCCGAGGACATGCTGAAGTACGTATTCAAAGCGGTACTAGAAGAACGTCGTGATGACCTAGAGTTCTTTGCCCAACGTATCGACAAACAAGCGATTACTCGCCTTGAACAGTTTGTATCTTCAGACTTCGCACAGGTAGACTACACTGACGCAATTCAAATCCTTCTGGATTCTGGTCGTGAGTTTGAGTTCCCTGTTGAATGGGGTATCGACATGTCTTCTGAGCATGAGCGTTACCTAGCAGAAGAACACTTCAAAGCGCCAGTAATCGTTAAGAACTACCCGAAAGACATTAAAGCGTTCTACATGCGTCTTAACAACGATGGCAAAACAGTTGCAGCGATGGATGTTCTAGCTCCGGGTATCGGTGAAATCATTGGTGGCTCTCAACGTGAAGAGCGTCTAGATGTTCTTGATGCACGTATGCGTGAAATGGGAATCGACCCTGAGCACATGAACTGGTACCGTGACCTGCGTCGTTACGGCACTGTGCCACACGCTGGTTTCGGTCTAGGTTTTGAGCGTCTTGTGTCTTACGTAACAGGTATGGGCAACGTTCGTGACGTGATCCCATTCCCACGTACACCACGCTCTGCAAACTTCTAATCATCGAAGTTAACTCAATCTATAAAAACCTCCGCCAACGCGGAGGTTTTTTTATGCCAGTTACAATTCAAGTATAGAAATTTGAACACTTACTTATCATAGCTGGGACCACCCTCAGGGCGAGCAACCCTACTATTGGCATCCAGATTGGTTACACATTGCTGAAGATGCGACTGGCTCACATCCTAAACAAGACCTTGAGTTACCAAAAGGAGAAGAAGCCACGCAGCAGCATGCCGTTAAAGCAATTCTATCCCATCTCAATCAATGGGCAGCTGACAAACTCAGCAAAAGCCCAGACATCGAGGCTAACGCGGTTGAATCGCAGCTAAATCTTAAAAAGTAACTCTCTCCTTGTTAACGCACCTATCTGGGTGCGTTTTACTTTCCCGCCGCTCTCAGCCTTTCACTCAATCTGATGCTAAAGTTGTAAAACTGTATCAATAATCGAAACAAATCGATAATATGCTCGGTCTTTTATTGACTAAGCAAATGCATACTTTAGTCAACTTGCTGTTGTTCGACTAGTTTTAGTCACATTGATAACGTAATTAAGGCTTAACATGGTTAACTCACATTACAACGCCCCCTTAACCCTAAAGCTCTACGTGCTTGCTGCTGTCGTCTTCGGACTTTATGGTGGACGAGTCTGCCCAATGTTGGAAACACTGACCTTTGGTGAACTGTTCTTACATATCTCTATCACTTTTGGTAGCGTCTATTTAGTGCGACATTTTCTGCTGCAAAATCACCCTATGGTTAAAGAGCAACGATTCGCGCAACTCGGTAGTAATTCGTTTCTAAAACTGGCTAAAGAAATTTCGCTCACTCACCACGAAAAGTGGAACGGTAGCGGCTATCCCAATGGACTTAAAGAGCAAGAAATCCCTATTTCAGGTCGATTAATGGCACTAGCGGACGTTTATGACGCACTTATCTCTGAACGTGTATACAAAAAAGCCTTCAGCCATGAAAAAGCAAAATCGATTATCCTTGAAGGAAATGGCTCTCATTTTGAACCTGAGATTGTTGAGGCTTTTCTTGCGATTGAAGACGAATTCGTTGCGATAGCAGATAAGTATCGCAGTATGGAAGCAAAGGAAAACGAACTCGAAAAACTGATGCACGCCTAATCCCCTGGTAGTGGTTCTATTTTCGCTAGACTAATGTCCCTTTTATCGTTTGATTAAAGGGACTTTTTATATAGAAATATATATTTGATTTGCCAATACAACAAAATCGCATTGTTTTTGAAATTTTATTTACATTGGTTGTTGTCTCACTCCGTTTTGACAGGTATAAATAACCGAGTTACTTATATCCTCCCTTCGATAAACATGGACGATGATTATGTTTGAAAAAGTAGTTGCTGCTCCCGCAGACCCTATTCTTGGCCTTACTGAAGAATTTAAAAAAGATCCCCGTGCTGAAAAGATTAACCTTGGCGTTGGTATCTACAAAACTGAACAAGGCGAAACCCCTGTTCTTGCAACTGTTAAGAAAGCGGAAAAAGCGCTTGTCGAAACAGAGAAAACCAAATCATACTTAACTATCGAAGGCACGGCTGAGTACGCACTGGCAGTTCAAAAACTGCTTTTCGGTGCTGATTCTGCGATTGTTGCGAACAAATTGGCAAAAACTGCACAAGCACCAGGTGGTACAGGTGCACTTCGCGTTGCAGGTGAGTTTATCAAACGCCAACTAGGCGGCGCTAAAATCTGGATCAGTAACCCTACTTGGGCAAACCACAACGGTGTATTCACTGCTGCTGGTCTTGAAACAGCTCAATACACTTACTACAACGCAGAAACGAAAGACAAAGACTTTGCTGCAATGCTAGCCGACCTAGAAAATGCGGCTGAAGGCGATGTTGTTCTACTGCACGGCTGCTGTCACAACCCAACGGGTATCGACCCAACGGAAGCAGAGTGGCAAGAGCTGGCGAAATTGGTTGCGGATAAAAAGCTTCTACCTCTGTTCGACTTCGCATACCAAGGTTTTGCAAAAGGCGTTGAGGAAGACGCTCAAGGCCTCCGTATTTTTGCTCAGTACAACCAAGAGATTCTGGTTGCTAGCTCGTTCTCTAAAAACTTTGGTCTGTACAACGAGCGTGTCGGTGCATTCACAATCGTAGCAGCATCTGAAGAAGTCGCGACTACAGCATTCTCACAAGTTAAAGCGATTATCCGCTCTATCTACTCAAACCCACCAGCACACGGCAGTGCGGTTGTTACTCACATTCTGAACAACCCAGAACTTCGTGCAGAATGGGAACAAGAAGTGAAAGAGATGCGTGACCGTATTCAACAAATGCGTGAACTATTCGTAGTGACACTAAAAGAGCAAGGTGTTGATGCAGACTTTAGCTTTATCGAACGTCAAAACGGCATGTTCTCCTTCTCTGGCTTGAGCAAAGAGCAAGTTGAACGCCTAAAAGATGAGTTCGCTATCTACATCGTAGGTTCTGGCCGCATCAGTGTTGCAGGTATGACTCGTTCAAACATGTTACCTCTTTGTAAAGGTATCGCTGCGGTTCTTTAATCGCGGTCAAACAACTTAAAAAGCCAGCGTATCGCTGGCTTTTTTATTGATGGTTAAACCGTTAGAACAAGAAACGCAAAGAGATTCCGCCCTCGTTCGTCGTCGCGCTACCGCTGATCTTAACGGTTTCGAAATCACCACTGCGGTGAGTATAAAATCCACCTAAGGTAATCCGCGGTGAAATACGGTAATCCGCTCGCAGTTGGTAAATCTCTTCTTCAAGGAAGTCGGTGTAATTGAACTCAGCCCCAGCGGTCAGTTCCCAATCATCAGTCAGCGCATACTTCAACTCAACGCCAGCACCTAACACCAAATCACTATCGCTAAACAACTTAGCATTGGTAGAATCTTGCGATTGCTTTGCCCACAAGTAACCGATTTTAGCTTTAGCAACTAAGTCTAACTTGTCGAGAACTGGGTAGCGATAAGCGACACCAGGCAATAGAGTGTATAACTCCGTAGTGAAATCTTCTGGGTGAATAAAACGTGCCGTGTAGTCTAGGGTGAACAGAATGTTCTCCGTCCATAAATAATTCCCGCCCACGGCTAAAGCGGTGACGTTATTGTTGACGCCTAGATTTTCATTCAACGATCCGGCACTAAGATCAGCATACGCATAGTCATAGTTAATCTGATTCGTGCTGTCATTTGCTGATACATGTGCCGATGCGGCAAGCAGCAAAGGAGCGAGTATCCAACTGTACTTTACTTCCATTACGACCTCTTTAAGTCCATTTACAACTCACATTCAATCATTCAGGGAAACCGAATCACTAAGTCTAACGTCTGCACTGACTGAACAAAAATGGAGATATTGGGCGATTGCCTTACAATAGTTGTTGGCAAATATTGTAAGTAAAATATAGAACAGTTCACTGGCAAGTTACTGAGTGAATTGTAAGAATTATGATCCGTCACGCGCATTATTGAGCAGATAGTAAAAAAGATCTCATGCGAGATCTTTTTATTTAAAACTTAACCATTAATTCATCTTGTGACAAACTGACGATTTCAGCGTGAGACTTAACGCGTAGCCGTTCGATTTGTTCATTATCGAGCTCATATGGCATAACGAGCTTGAGTTCTTCGACCCCCTCAAGTTTAGCCAGTTTGAGCAAAGTGATAATATTTGACTCGTCACTGCGGTTAGCAGACAGCGACTTCATGGCTTGATCCCACAAGCGATCTTCTACCGATAGCGTCTCTTTAATCGTATCCTTCCACGCTAGGCTGAATATCGGAGCAAACGTGCTCATCGCTTCGAGAAAGGTCCATTTTTTACTGCACGAAGCACCGAGAAAAGAGGTATAGTCGAATACAACACTTGTCTTGCCCAGATGTTCCATATCATCCCCCGTAATATCGGCAACACAGTGTACTAAATATCCTAGATCGCTCCTTATATAGCAATAGGATATAAAACAATAGTCTTTTATGCCCTAAATTTGTTTGAAAAAGCTATATAAAAACCAATACGGTAACAAAATGTGTACAATCCAGAGATATAAGAGACCGGTTGCTTAATATTTTGGATACCAAATAATATCCTGTGGTTTCAGCACTATTTGATGTCCACTATCTTGCTCGCCTTTTTGTACTGGATTCTCCAGCCCTTCCATTTCGGCAGTTCCCAACGCTTTGGATACCCTTTGCGTAGTCCATCGCGGTAAATCACATAAACCAACTTTTTGTCGACAAGATATTCAACATCTAAGTTTAAATCACCCAACGACAACTCAAACGGATAGGCATCCGCGAAATCCTGATATTCCCAGTAAGGAATGCCTTTAAATACAAAATCCTCTGCGGAAAATAATTCCAACTCAGAAATGTCGGACAGCTCTAGTAGGGTCAGTTGCTCAGTAAACCAGTGGTCGAAGTCCAGCTCACTTATATCAACCTTTTGCTCCGATAAGCCAAGCGAAACATACAATTTCCAGTGTTCTATCTCTTTGTGCCGCTGTTTTGCCAAACCTAGCAAATATTGGTCATTTTTCACTGCTTGCAACATTGGCTTAATGGCAAACTCTCCCGTTACAGGCTCATAGCGGGTTGCGATTACTCGCCCTGCATAGACAAGTTGCATCTCAATCATTGGTGTGTCGCTTAGCTCGGTGACTTCTCCTTGCTGCCAATCTCCTAAATCCATCGATTGCAGAGTCTTTAACGCTATCGGCATAGTAAAGGTCGCTAAATTGAGCGTCTGTTTTACCCCTCTTCCCGGTAAGCTGTGGGTATCCAGTACCAAAGCGGCTTGGTGTTTATCTTGGAAACGGCTTTCTCGTCCAAGAATCACTTCCATTGATCCATTGCCTAGCGCTTCTGTTCTTTTCATTCGACGCACAAACACCAACTCGGGGTGCAATCGCGCAATCGCTTCGACCAAATCCTGATGAGAATAACGTGATGCGACGTCAAGTTGCGGTAACTCAAATGCTGCTCGCATCTGCTCTGACAACATAACCGCCTCTTTCATTACATCTTGATCAACCTTAATGGCGGGGTAGCGATTTCCTCTCAGCAAGCCAATCGCCAACTGAGCATCACACCCTAGAGGTTCTTGTTGAAGAAGTTGCTCAAGTTGTTCTTCATCGTTTGATAAACGGTATAACGTTGCAGGGGTAGCGACGACTGAAGTCAAATCAACCATTGCTTCTTGCAAGGCTCTACTCGGCATGCGGGTAACAAGATCTGCGTACAAAGCATCAATAGGAAGAGGATAGATACGTTGGCCATGCTCAGTCACCAGACCTTGGCTGTCTATCGCCCCCATTTGTTCTAGGGTTGAGTGTGCCTGCGCAACAGACTTCTCCGGTAGAGGTTCAATAAATGTCAGTGCTGTTAATGCTCGACCACAACTTGCGGAGGCCAGCATCGCTTCGGTCAAAGATTCTCGATGCATTTCTGGTGGCGTCACTTCCGCTAATGCGGCATGTTCACCATATAAGCGGATACAGAGACCATCCATAACGCGACCCGCTCGACCGCTACGCTGTTTGGCACTCGCTTTAGAAATGTGTTTTAAGCTTAATGCGGTACGACCATTGCGTTGTTCGGTTCGTCTTTCCAGACCCGAGTCTATCACCGCAGCAATGTTTGCAATGGTCAGAGACGTTTCGGCCACATTGGTCGCCAGTACGACCTTTTTGTAAGACTGAGGATTGAGTGCGAGATCTCTTTGCTGGTCAGTAACCGAAGCGTGCAAAGGTAGCGCAACAACCCCTTCAATGGAGGATAACTTACTTTGACACTGAGTAATCTCTTTACGCCCAGGTAAAAAAACCAGAATGTCCCCATCCACATCCAGAAGTGCCATCACTTCTTGTTTAACTCTTTCATCCAATTGACGAGCATCAGGCAACTGGCGAGAGTCGCCAGCACGATGACCGATGGCGACATCAAAGTTGCGGCCTTTCGCTTGCAGTCGCTTTGCTCCGACATAACGCGCCAGTTTTTCACCTTCGATAGTCGCTGACGTGATCACTAAGCGATGACGTTGTGCCTCTCTAAGCAGAGCAACCAGTAAGTCGGTATCCCAACGCCGCTCATGAAATTCATCGACAATAATAGTGCTAAAGCCTGCCAGTTGATTCTCACTATACCAACGCAGTGCGACACCTGGAGTAACAAATACGATTTGAGTCTCATCGTCGCAACGCGTCTCCAACTTAATCGCATACCCAACAGACTGACCAATCGGCTGTTGCTTTTGTTCAGCAAGAAATTGAGCTAACGAGGTACAAGCAATTCTACGTGGTTCAATCACCAATACTCGTCCATTTTCAGCCGCCCACAAGGGCAAACGAGTCGATTTTCCTGAGCCAGTTTCAGCCTCTACAATCAGATGATGTGCCGATATCTCTTTTAAGAATTCGGATTTAAGGGTATCTATCGGTAAGCTGAACATACTTCGCTGAACATTTGACATTAAAACGCCAAATTATATACGCAAACTTTACCAGAATGCAGGAATATTCAGTTTACAATAAGACAACGAATCCCTATCATTTTTAGGTTCCGAGTTCCAAAGGTCTAGAGACCACTCCACCCTACTTAAGGCAAGTGATGAATAACGATAAACGCCCTTTATACATTCCTTATGCTGGCCCTGCTCTGCTTAGTACGCCGTTGCTAAACAAAGGCAGTGCTTTTAGCGCACAGGAAAGAAGATCTTTTAACCTTGAAGGTTTATTGCCTGAAAATACTGAAACGATTCAAGAGCAAGTAGAGCGAGCGTATCAACAATATTGCAGCTTTGAAAGCGATATGGATAAGCACATCTACCTGCGTAACATTCAAGACACGAACGAAACGCTTTTCTACCGACTGGTTCAAAATCACATTACAGAGATGATGCCTATCATCTACACACCAACCGTTGGTGCTGCGTGTGAAAACTTCTCGAATATCTATCGCCGTGGACGTGGTCTGTTTGTGTCTTACGCAAACCGCGATCGCATTGACGACATCCTTAACAACGCTTCTAACCACAATGTCAAGGTTATCGTTGTGACTGATGGTGAACGTATTCTTGGTCTCGGTGACCAAGGTATCGGTGGTATGGGGATTCCAATTGGTAAGCTGGCTCTATATACCGCGTGTGGTGGTATCAGCCCTGCTTACACGCTTCCAATCGTACTCGATGTGGGCACTAACAACCCGCAAAGACTTGCCGATCCAATGTACATGGGCTGGCGTCATCCTCGTATTACTGGGGCTGAATATGATGCATTTGTTGAAGAGTTCATGCAGGCCGTTCAACGCCGTTGGCCAGAAGCACTAATCCAGTTTGAAGACTTCGCACAAAAAAATGCCATGCCGCTTTTGGAGCGCTACAAAAATCGCGTTTGCTGCTTCAACGACGATATTCAAGGTACCGCAGCGGTTACTGTCGGTTCGCTACTGGCAGCTTGTAAAGCGGCGGGAAGTCAACTTTCAGAACAGCGCATTACCTTCTTAGGTGCGGGTTCGGCAGGTTGTGGTATCGCTGAAGCTATCATCGCGCAAATGGTCTCTGAAGGGATCAGCGACGAGCAAGCTCGTTCACAAGTATTTATGGTCGACCGTTGGGGTCTGCTACAAGAAGGCATGCCAAATCTACTCGACTTCCAGCAACGTCTTGTTCAAAAGCACGTCAACACGGCTGATTGGCAAACTGACAGCAACGGATATTCTTTGTTGGATGTTATGCGTAATGCTAAGCCAACAGTTCTTGTCGGTGTTTCAGGTGCGCCTGGCCTATTTAGTGAAGAAGTGATTAAAGAGATGCACAAACACTGTGCTCGTCCTATCGTCTTCCCACTTTCGAATCCGACAAGTCGAGTGGAAGCCACTCCTAGCGACATTATTCGCTGGACTAACGGTGAAGCGCTAGTCGCAACAGGTAGCCCATTTGATCCTGTGGTTCACGAAGGTAAAACTTACCCGATTGCTCAGTGTAACAATAGCTACATCTTCCCTGGTATCGGTTTAGGTGTATTAGCGGTACAAGCGAAACGTGTCACTGATGAGATGCTTATGGTATCAAGCCGTGCGCTTGCGACCTGTTCACCACTCGCGATTAACGGCCAAGGTGCACTTTTACCACCTCTTGAAGCGATTCACTCGGTATCGAAGAAGATTGCTTTTGCGGTGGCGAAGAAAGCCATCGAGCAAGGTGTTGCATTAGAGATCCCAGACGAAGCACTAGAAGAAGCAATCGACGCCTCTTTCTGGCAGCCAGTTTACCGTCGCTACAAACGCACTGCATTCTAAACAAATTTAAAAGCCCAGCTACGCTGGGTTTTTTTATTCCTGCCACAAAAGTGAACTCTCAGCTCAACCACGCTGGACATCCTCACATTACTTCGTGCTATTCTCGCTAAATCACCATTATCTAACGTACTTAAATGGAATACTTGAATATGTTTGGGGGTTACCTTAGCCCCTACCTCAGCGAAATTTCGACGGCGCTTATCGCCTGTACTTTGGTTATGGCAGGTGGCGAGATTAATGCACTGTTGAGACGTCTATTAAGAAACTACAACTTCGCGCTGAGAACGATCGCTTTTGTCTTGATTAACGCATTTGGTTACGGCTTAATCATTGTTAAGGCAACCCCTTACCTGTCTCGGACATTACGTGGGCTCGATGCTGGCATCATGTTTACCATCGTTTTGTTTTGCTTCACAATTATTGGTCTATGGGCGCAAAGGAACCGACAAATTTAGTGCGTAAACTCTTCCATCGTGACAAGCCAGCTAAAACTTGGTTAAGTCGCATGCTCAAACTCATCGCTTGGCTTCCGGCTGTTTTTGTCGCCGTGTCTGCGGCGCTGTTTGTGGTTGATCGATGGGTGTCATATCAGGCGAGACACCAAGTCTTTACTCAACCACAGCAAATCGAACAATTTGATGTTGCGGTGGTTTTAGGCACCAGCAAGTATTTGGGCAAGGTGCTCAATGAGTATTACACCAACCGCATCAATGCGGCGATTGAGTTGTATCAACAAGGAAAAGTTAGCCACTTTTTACTAAGTGGTGATAATGCGCATCGCTCATACAATGAACCATGGACAATGAAACGCGATTTGCTCAGTGCTGGCATCCCTGAGGATCGGATCTTTTTAGATTATGCCGGCTTTCGAACACTAGACTCAGTTGTGCGCGCTAAAGAGATTTTTGACACGGATAATTTTCTGATTATCTCGCAGAAGTTCCACTGTGAACGTGCCTTGTTTATCGCCAACTCTCACGATATTAATGCGAAATGTTTTGCTGTCGCTGGACCGTCTCGACATTCGGGATTACAGGTGCGAGTGCGTGAAGTCTTTGCCCGTACAAAAGCGTTTTTGGACATCTACATCATTCACGCTCAGCCTAAATTTTTAGGTCCGAAAGAGCCGATTATAAAATCGACTCAAGCAGACCTAGATGAGAACGAAATGAGCGATGGGCAGGATACAAACCAACAGCTTACGGATTAAAAACGACCTTATTTCGACCTTGTCGTTTCGCCATATAAAGGGCTTCATCGGCTCGCGTTAACATTTCATTTGGTCGTTCATCACCAAGCGAAGCGACGCCAATACTGGCGGTCAAGGGATCGCCATGCACCCAAAGATGCGACTCGACTCTATGGCGTATCTTCTCAGCCAGTTCAGTGGCCTCTTTTGAGCAAAGCCCTGGGCAAAAGACCACAAACTCTTCCCCGCCCCAACGCACTAACCTTTCACTTGCGCTCAATGCGCTAAGAACGACCATGGTGAACTCTCTTAATATATCGTCACCCATTGCGTGTCCGTACTTATCATTCACCGCTTTGAAGTGGTCTATATCCAAATAAAGCGCTGAAAGGCGTTTTCCATCGACGCGATTCTTTACGTAGTTGCTTTCTAACCAGTCACGAATCGAATGTCTATTCATTGCTCCAGTCAGGGCATCACGGTTAGCTAACTCAGCAAAGTGGACATTTTGCTCCTTTAGGTGGCGGTTTAACTTGCGAAGGTGATCTTGGCGATACTGGGATTGTTGGATGATCTGGCGGCCACGTTTGATTTCAAGCATGCTATAAACCAATGCCAGTGCAACCCAAAAGACCAGCAAACCAAGCAACAATTCTTCGCCATCAATGTAGTTACCAACAAACTCAATACTATTAACCTGTAGCCTGTAATCGCCTTGAGAGTGTCCAGAGCCAGTAGCAAACTCGACTTTGACCACATTTGAGAATTCAGGAGCTGAATGCGCGATTGGAATTTGATTGTCACTCAGCCACCAAGTTAAAACCTGTAAATTGGCAATCGGAATCTCTATCGCGCCACCCTTGATTCCTGGAGTATATTCCAGCCCGTTGTATTTGAATGAATACTCATTGTCTGCTGTCGAATAAGCGGGATTGTAGTTTCTGAGGTAGATCCGTAGCGATGGGGACTTGTCAGCATTAAGTTGCTCGAAATCAACATCAAGTTTTATGGTATGAAAGCCTTCTAAGTCCATACCACTGGCTATGGAGTCACCAACGGTAATCGATATGCCACAATAGGGCCAAGGATATAAATCGCCTTTCGCCAAATGGCACTCTAGCAAGGCTTTCTCATTCTCTATGTTGAGTGAAGACGTCGATACCCCACCCTGTAACTGATCGTTGGTTGCAGCGAAGGTAAACTGTGCGGGGGTTATCTTAACGACGCGCTCATCACCATGCATCCAAAATAATTGAACGACAAGTAAGGTTATAGCAACCAAGGTGAAGATAGCTTTATGTATAACTTTCAATAGAACAATCCGTTTTGTCATTTAACTCGACCCATTAAATGACACTAAACTCAATTAACAATAAGATCTTGCTTCCATTTTACCTTATTTTAAACATCACTTAGCGGCAAAATATTTGATATGCCTCTTAAAGTGGTCGCGTCACACCCCCAATGTCTAAACACCGTCCGACGTTTGAACCGAAGTCATTTGGCTAAAAAAGTGTTACACTCAAACGCTAAAAACAACGAGGATTCAACCTCGAATAAAGAAGAGCACTGTCATGTCTTTAATCGCCAAAGGTACGCTGAGTAAAATGCGTGCCTCTCTAGAAAATACCGTTAGTTATCGACTGCCTGTCGGCGAAGAGCTCGTCGACTTAACGCCTTTTATCGGCCAAACGCTGACCCTGACGCACACAGGAAACATCTTCTGCTGTTCTTGCGGTAAGAAGACCAAGAAGAGCTACTCACAAGGTCACTGCTTTGTATGTATGAAGAAACTCGCAAGCTGCGATATGTGCATAATGAAGCCAGAAACCTGCCACTACGACCAAGGCACATGTCGTGAACCTCAGTGGGGTGAAGAGAACTGTATGGTCGACCACTATGTTTACTTGTCAAACACATCAAGTCTGAAAGTCGGCATTACGCGCCATACTCAAATTCCAACTCGTTGGATTGACCAAGGCGCCACTCAAGGTCTACCTATTTTTAAAGTGAAAACACGCCATATTTCGGGACTGATCGAGGTAGAGTTGGCGAAGCACATCGCCGATAAAACCAACTGGCGAACTCTGCTAAAGGGTGATGGCGAGCCTATGGCTCTGGAGCAACGTTTTTTAGAGCTGTTGCCTCTGGTCGAGGATAAAATTACTGAGATAAAACAACAGTTTGGTGACGACGCTATTGAAGTGCTTAGCCGTGATATCACCACCATTAGCTATCCAGTGGAGCAACACCCCAGCAAGATAACTTCGCATAACTTTGATAAAAACCCCGAAGTCAGCGGCGTTTTACAAGGGATCAAAGGCCAATATATGATTTTCGATACTGGCGTGATTAACATTCGTAAATTCACCTCATATGAAGTTGAAGTTACGGCTTAAACAGAAAAGACCTCCAACCGGAGGTCTTTTTAATTTGGGTCGATTAATGGGTAAGAATTGCTTTCAGTTCATCAAACAGAATGTCCACTTCTTCTAATGTGTTGTAGTGCATAAAGCCAATTCGTACTACCCCACCTGTCGACTCGAGACCTAACTGCCTGACTAATCCGAGTGCGTAGAAATGCCCATTCCAGACACAAATGTTACGCTCACCAAGCTTCTTCGCTACCTCTTCAGGCGTATGTTGATCGAAGGTCAAGGCGAAAGTCGGTGTTCTCTTTTGGCTATCTGCCTCATTGCGCCCTAACAAGATGACGCCATCTAATTCTGACAACCTAACCAGAACCCTTTCGTTGATCGCAGACTCGTGTTGATTGTACTGCTTGTAGGAGTCAATCAAGCGATTTCTCAGCGAGTCGCCATCCTTACCCCATTGAGCTAGGTATCTCACCGCCGCAACTACTCCGGCTAGACCTTCAAAACTTTGCGTACCTGTCTCAAAACGACCAGGCCCCACATTCGTTGCTGGTTCAACTTTGTACGGTTTCAACGTATTTAGCCATTTAGGCGCGACATAGGCAATCCCAACGTGCGGTCCAAAAAACTTGTACGCTGAGCAAGCAAGAAAATCACAACCAAGTTGTTGGACATCAACCAAATGATGGGGTGCATAATGTACCGCATCAATATAGACCATCGCATCCACAGCATGTGCCGCTTCAATGACACGCTGCATATCGACGATTGAACCCGTCGTATTTGACGCGAAAGTTAATGCTACCAAGGTCGTCTTATCGTTAATAAGAGAGATAAGATGATCGATATCTAGGCTACAGTCCGACTCCTCAACACGAGCTTGTCGAACAACAACCCCTTTGTCTTCTGCTGCTTGCTGCCAGCTTGATACATTCGAGTAATGATCTAATGCGGTAACAACCACTTCATCCCCGGCCTTCCAATCGCGGCTTATAGCACGACTTAATTGGAACGTGAGTGACGTCATATTGGCACCGAAGACAATATTATCGCTCGATTCAGCATTGACCAAAGCCTGAGCATGCTCGCGAGCTTGCTTCATTAAGTCGGTAGTATTGCGGCTAGAGAAATAGTGTCCACCCAAGTTGGAATTGAAGAATCCAAGATAAGCGGTCATCGCATCCAGTACGGATTGAGGTACTTGAGAGCCACCTGGGCCATCAAGAAATAGTACTGGTAAGTCATTATGAGTCTGATTAAGAGCGCTAAACTGCGCTCTTACTAAATTAGGAGTGAAGCTCATTCACTGCATCCTTCGCGGTTAGAACAAATACATCCATATAGCCTTCTTGGTCTTCGATTACAGAGCGGATTGGCTGAGCGTTATGCCATAGCTTGTCGTCAGCGAGCATTGCGACCTCACCACTTTGTAAAACCTTGCGGAAAAATGGCGCTTCATTGAAGCTGTTGTAAAGCATGATATCGCCACCTTCGATATTGTGACGCCCCATGCCAACAAGCGCGATATGCTCAAATCCGTCTTGGTGAACACCTTCAGGAGCGACTTGTGTCTCATCGTAAATAGCTGAAATACGGATCTGATGAATTTCAATCTCATGCTCATTAGTCAGATTGTTTGAAGAAACAAAGAGCTGACACATCTCGCGCATACCATCACTGTTTAGAGTGCTCTCTTCAATAGGTTCAAACTGTCTGACAACGTTGCCTTGAAAACGGTTAATGTCGTCCGTTTGCATAAATTCATTTTTGCCCAAATCGACTACTTCGCCATCTCGAAAAGAGACAACGGAATAACGTCTTAAGCGGAATTTA
Organism: Vibrio sp. M250220; assembly: GCF_036533795.1. NCBI lineage: Bacteria > Pseudomonadati > Pseudomonadota > Gammaproteobacteria > Vibrionales > Vibrionaceae > Vibrio > Vibrio sp. M250220. The sequence goes on from NZ_JATABI010000039.1 coordinate 34,236, forward strand.
CCATCGGCATGTTCTGTGTGCGGAAGCTGAGTAAACGATGGTGCAAGCTGAGCAATCGCCGTATCGCTAAGTTTGGTGAGTTGAAGGGTAGTTTCACGCTGATGTAACATCATCATCTCCTTAATGAATGTACATACCTATAATATGATTAACATCTTGTTCACATTCATTATTTGCGCACTTGTATTGTAAGATCAACTTTTTTTAGCATTTCAATCCAACATAAATGAATATAAAGAACTTTTATCCATTAAAGTAATTTAAATCAGACAATTCGACCAGATTTAAAAAGCGAGGATTGAAAATATTAGACGACTTCACTATCACACTAGGAATACCTTTTAAACTTCAACAGGTTATATCAACCACTCGCCACACAAAATGTAACGATTGCGTTCTAACCTATAACCAATTATTCCTGTTTTCACGCTTGCTAACTCTTTCAAAGCCCCCATATATTCCATACAATCGAGACAAACTACATAAAAAGCGTCACCGCTAATGGAGCACAAATGAGCGACGTCAAACATAGCAATCTTCTTATTCTTGGCTCTGGTCCTGCTGGCTACACTGCAGCCGTTTATGCTGCGCGTGCAAACCTAAAACCAGTTTTGATTACCGGCATGCAGCAAGGTGGTCAATTAACCACGACCACTGAGGTAGAAAACTGGCCTGGTGATCCTGAGGGTCTGACTGGACCAAACCTTATGGAACGCATGAAAGAACACGCAGAGCGTTTTGAAACCGAGATTTTGTTTGACCACATTAATCAGGTTGATCTCAGCCAACGCCCTTTCCGTCTTATTGGCGACAACGGTGAATACACTTGTGACGCTCTGATCATTTCCACTGGTGCTTCGGCTAAATATCTTGGCCTAGAGTCAGAAGAAGCATTTAAAGGGCGTGGAGTTTCCGCTTGTGCGACCTGCGATGGGTTCTTCTATCGCAACCAGAAAGTCGCTGTGGTTGGTGGTGGTAACACCGCTGTTGAAGAAGCGCTCTATCTATCAAATATCGCTTCAGAGGTTCACCTGATTCATCGCCGTGATACTTTCAGAGCAGAGAAGATTCTGATCAATCGTCTGATGGATAAAGTCGCAAACGGCAACATCGTTTTACACACTGATCGAACTCTAGAGGAAGTGGTTGGCGATGATATGGGCGTGACGGGTGTGCGTATCAAAGATACTCAGTCAGAGTCTGTTGAGCAGATTGACGTGATGGGTGCCTTCATTGCGATTGGCCACCAGCCAAACACAGCCATTTTCGAAGGCCAACTTGAGATGAAAGACGGCTATATTGTTGTTCAGTCTGGTTTGGAGGGCAATGCAACACAAACCAGCATTGCCGGCGTTTTTGCCGCTGGAGATGTGATGGATCACAACTATCGTCAAGCCATCACCTCTGCGGGTACCGGTTGTATGGCCGCTCTTGATGCAGAACGCTATTTGGATGCGTTGGCAGATAGTAAATAATATTTTTCACTTTTGGCTCAAATCCTTAAAGCCCTGCGGTGTTACCGCGGGGCTTTCTTTTGTATAATGCGCAGTTCTAATTGCTAATAATAATTCTCATTAAGCCTTCACAATGGATAAAAAGAAACAACGCAGCTTGAATCAATGGCTCAAGCAGCAAAGTAAGCTCGCCAAACGCTGGCTTATGGTCGCTGTCGGTCTTGGCGTTCTTTCAAGCATTTTTCTATTGGCTCAAGCCGCCCTGCTTGCAACCATACTGCATCAGTTGATTATCGAGCATGTCGATAAGTACACGTTAGTGCCTCACTTTTTTGGTCTCGCCGCTATCGTAGCCATACGTGCCCTCTGCTCATGGGGACGTGAAATTGCGGGGTATCGTTGTGGTGAACAAATTCGTATCTATATTCGCCAACTCATCTTAGACAAATTACGCGAACTGGGGCCTGCTTATATCAAAGGTAAACCAGCGGGTGCATGGGCTACGCTACTCTTAGAACAAGTAGAAGATATGCATGACTTCTTTGCGCGCTATTTGCCGCAGATGTCGTTGTCAGTCTTGATTCCGTTCGTCATTTTGATCGTCGTCTTCCCCGTTAACTGGGCTGCTGGACTCATTTTTCTAATTACTGCACCGCTAGTGCCATTATTTATGGCTTTGGTCGGTATGAAAGCGGCTGACGCAAACCGTATAAACTTTAAAGCATTGCAACGTTTATCCGGGCACTTTTACGACCGTCTTCAATCAATGACGACCATCCGTTTGTTTGATAGAACTAATGCAGAAACAGAAGTGATGCGCGGTGCGTCAGAAGTGTTTCGTACCCGAACCATGGACGTACTTAGAATTGCCTTCCTGTCATCTGCTGTGCTTGAGTTTTTCACCTCAATCTCAATTGCACTGACAGCCGTTTACTTTGGCTTCGCCTTTATCGGTGAGTTGAACTTTGGCGATTACGGCACGGGGGTCACTCTGTTTGCTGGGCTGTTTATTCTGATCCTCGCACCTGAGTTTTATCAGCCTCTTCGTGATCTAGGCACTTTCTACCACGCTAAACAGCAAGCAGTGGGCGCTGCAGAGAGCATTGTTGAATTTATTGAAATTGACGTAGAGACTGTCCGTTCTGGTAGTCAGACGCTCGCTGATAATGACGCTATCACTATTCGCGCAACGGATCTTGAAGTCTTCTCTCCTGAAGGGACGAAACTATTAGGCCCTGTCAGCTTTGAACTCACGGCGTGTCAAACTACGGCGTTAGTCGGGCCTAGCGGTGCAGGTAAAACGTCGCTAATCAACGCTATCTTAGGCTTCTTGCCTTACAGTGGTTCGTTGACCATCAATAATATTGAACGTACCGAGATTGATCTCGCTAACTGGCGTCAAAACATCAGTTGGGTCGGACAAAACCCACTTTTATTGCACGGCACCATTCGTGACAACATCACGCTGGGCAAATCCAACGTCAGTGAAGAAAGCGTTCAGCGTGCACTGGAAGAGTCCTTCTCGGCTGAATTTGTTAACCAACACGGTTTAGATTATGCGGTTTCCGATCGTTCGGGTGGTTTGTCCGTCGGTCAGGCTCAGCGCCTGGCGCTTGCACGAGCCATGATTCAAAAAGGTCAGTTTTGGTTACTCGATGAGCCTACAGCGAGCTTAGATGCAAGAAGTGAACGCTTAGTCATGCAAGGTTTACAAAACCAAATAGAAAACAAAACGGCGCTAATGGTGACACATCAACTGACGCCACTTCAGAATGTAGAACAAATCCTTGTGATGCGTGACGGCTTAATTGTTCAAAGCGGTAGCTTTGCTCAGTTGGCTCAACAACAAGGGCTTTTCCAAGAAATGCTCAGTGCCAATCAGGCACTTAACCAAGCGAATAAGGGGAATCTTGATGCGTGAACTCCTTCCCTACCTCAAACTGTATAAGAAGCATTGGTTCGGCCTATCGCTCGGGATGTTGCTTGCGTTCCTGACTCTTGCTGCTTCTATCGGCTTATTGACCTTGTCTGGTTGGTTTTTATCCGCCGCCGCAATCGCGGGATTGACGATTGCACGCGAGACCTTCAACTACATGTTGCCGGGCGCCTTTGTTCGTGGTTTTGCTATGGGCAGAACCGCAGGACGCTGGGGGGAACGCGTAGTGAGTCATAACGCGACCTTTAAGCTCCTAACCGACTTACGTATTTTCTTCTTTTCCAAGCTTGCTCCACTCATTCCGGGCCGCGTATCAAACCTACGTGACGCTGACTTACTTAACCGTTTGGTTGCCGACATCGACGCCATGGATCATGTCTACCTAAGACTTGTTAGTCCAATGATCGTCGGTACGCTAGGTATATTAGGCCTTACAACGCTAGTAAGTTGGTTTGACGCCGAACTTGGTATGACATTAGGGGCGATTCTTTTTGCCCTGCTAGTTACTTGGCCGATACTTTTTTATAAGTTGGGCAAACGAAATGGTAGCGAGCTAACACAAAATAAAGCTGAGCTTCGTATTTCGACCTTAGACTGGCTTCAAGGTTACAGTGAGCTAACCCTATTCGGTGCAGAGCAACGTTACCGTGAGGCTATCTTGAGCACTCAAGAAAAGCTGCTGAAGAACCAGTTCTTTAACGCCCATTTCTCTGGCCTTGCACAAGCTCTACTACTACTTGCTAATGGCTGGACAATTATATTGATGCTTTGGCTCGCTGCTGATGGCGTCGGCGGAAATACGCCAGATCCAATGATCGCCTTAGTTGCCTTCGCAACGATGGCGAGTGTCGAGCTACTCATGCCTATCGCAGGCGCATTCCAGCATTTAGGTCAGACTCTTACCTCTGCTCGCAGATTGAACGACATTATTCTCTCTGAACCAGATGTCCAATTCCCAGAGCATAGCGATAGTCATAATCAAGCATTTTCGATTGAGTATCAGAGTGTCTCTTTCAGCTACCCAGATACAGAAAGCGAAGTGCTTAAAAAGATTAGCCTTAACATACCGGCCAAACACCGTATTGCTGTCGTTGGTCAGACAGGATCGGGCAAGTCTACTCTGCTCCAATTACTAAACCGTTATTGGGATGTAAAGCAGGGTGAGATTAAAATCGCTGGAATGCCAATTCAAAAGTGGAGCGAAAGCGACCTTCGCAAGGCAATCAGTGTGGTCAGCCAGCGGGTCGATATCCTAAACGGCTCTTTGCGAGACAACCTGATCATGGCTAAACCACAAGCGAATGACGATGAACTGGCACAGGTATTAACTCAGGTCGGATTAGCCAAGCTGCTCAATGATACCGGGTTAGATACTTGGCTTGGCGATGGCGGTCGTCAGTTATCGGGTGGAGAAAAACGTCGAGTGGGTATTGCTCGTGCATTACTTCATAACGCCCCCATTTTACTGCTTGACGAACCAACTGAAGGGTTGGATAAGCAAACCGAACAGCAGATCATGCAGCTCTTTGAGCAACACTTCGTTGATAAAACCGTCGTCTTTATTACTCACCGCTTAGTTGATTTAGACAAGATGGACAGTATTTGTCTAATTGAACAAGGTGAAATTGTTGAACATGGTAGCCACAGGGAACTCCTCGAACAACAAGGTCGCTATTATCAACTCAGTCAAACTCTGTAGTCACATACCCTATACCGTCAAACATCAATGCTTGACGGTATTTTCCATCAACCGCCAATTGGCGCCACTTTTCATCGCAAGGCCAGCCGAGATAAGTTCATGGATTATTGACATAATACTCATAGCCGGAGAGTCCCCCCATAGCCCAAGGGTCACAGAGAAGGAAGGAAAATCACATTATTTTCCGGTCATTAACTTCATGTCACCTGCTTAGCCGCTTAAAATAAATGCCTAAGTAATTAGGATTGATTATGAATTATAAATGGCTAGGTCTTCTCGGGGCGATTCCTTTATTGGCGGCATGCAATAGCGATATCGACATTTCCAGCGACGTGCTTTCTCAACAGCAGCTCAACACCATTATTAGCAATGTCAACAAACACTATCCAGATGCAGACAGCGAACTAAAACAAAATATTGCTGATCTCGCGGTAAAGTCGATTGAAAATATGGTGTTTGTCGAAGGTGGCCGTTTTATTATGGGCGACTTTCGTATGCCCTGCATGAACGACGATCTTAATCGCCCAGTCTGGACGCCGGAAGCAAGCTGTTACAGTCAGGTCTCGATCGTTGATCGCGGGGCGGATATTCAACATGAAGTCACCTTAAGCAGTTATTCGTTGTCAAAGTATGAAGCGGAGTTGCTGGATTATGATGTTTATTTACAAACATTAGGTAGACCGTTTGAGCAGTTTGATTATGAAGAAAAATACCTTGAACGAGGGTCAAGCGATTATAAGATTTTTCTATCGAGCTTTATTAAAAAACCAGCAAGACTTGTAAATTGGCAAGATGCAAAAAACTATTGTCAGTGGCTGGGGCAGTTAACGGCTCTGCCCGTCGATCTGCCCACCGAAGCGCAGTGGGAATACGCTGCGCGCAGCCGTGGTCAAAATCTCTACTACGCAACCAACAACGGATTTAAACAGTATAAAAATAGAGGTTATTACAATCCAGCGTTGGGAGGGTATGAGGAATTTACCGCTGAAACGACCAATATCGATGGCGATTTAAACCCTGTTGGTATGTTTGCGCCCAATCCCCTCGGCATTTACGATATGACCAACAATGCTGAAGAGTGGGTCAATGATTGGTATAACAAAGATTACTATAAGGTGTCACCGGAACGTGATCCACAAGGCCCCGAATCAGGTGAGTATAAAGTTGTTCGAGGTGGGCTAAATATGGTCACTGCCGCCCGCGCATTTGACCCGATAGTAAGTGATAATCTGTCATACAATTCAGGATTCCGCTGCGCAGTACAGAGCACTGAACAAGCTTATTAGCCTCGAAAACGACCGCCTTACGGCGGTCGCTGTGGTTAAATATAGTAACCGATTCTTAACGGGACACACGTTTTAACTACCCCAATATTAAGACAGCGTTTCTGATAATTACTTGATAGATTGATTAATTATTAACTGGGTGTGCATCATTAAGAAAAGGAAGGAAAATCACATTATTTTCCGGTCATTAACTTCATGTCACCTGCTTAGCCGCTTAAAATAAACGGCTAAATAATGAGGATTGATAATGAATTATAAATGGCTAGGTCTTCTCGGGGCGATTCCTTTATTGGCAGCATGCAATAGCGATATCGACATTTCCAGCAACGTGCTTTCTCAACAGCAGCTCAACACCATTATTAGTAATGTCAATAAACACTATCCAGATGCAGACAGCGAACTAAAACAAAATATCGCCGAGGTCGCGGTAAAGTCGATTGAGAATATGGTGTTTGTCGAAGGTGGCGGTTTTATTATGGGCGACTTTCGTATGCCCTGCATAAACGACGATCTTAATCGCCCAGTCTGGACGCCGGAAGCCAGCTGTTACAGTCAGGTCTCGATCGTTGATCGCGGGGCGGATATTCAACATGAAGTCACCCTAAGCAGTTATTCGTTGTCAAAGTATGAAGCGGAGTTGCTGGATTATGATGTTTACTTACAAGCGTTTAATCGACCATTTGAGCAGAGGATAATCGATGGTCAATATCTCAAACGGGATGCTAAAGATTTTGAATCAAGAAAAGAGTATTACGAAGGCAAACCCGCTAGAAAAGTAAATTGGCAAGATGCAAAAAACTATTGTCAGTGGCTGGGGCAATTGACCGCTGTACCAGTGGACCTGCCTACCGAAGCGCAGTGGGAATATGCGGCACGCAGCCGTGGTCAAAAACTTTACTACGCAACCAACAATGGCTTTATTCAATTTAGGGGAAGGGGTTTCCATAATCCAGAATTAGGTGGTTATGAAGAGTTTACCGAAAAAACCGTTAATGTTGATACGGACTTAAACCCTGTTGGTATGTTTGCGCCCAACCCCCTCGGTATTTATGATATGACTTACAATGCAGCAGAGTGGGTCAATGATTGGTACGCTAAAGATTATTATAAAGTGTCACCAAAACTTGATCCTCAGGGACCTGCAACGGGCGAGTATAAAGTTATGCGAGGCTGGGGGGGGATGGTCAATGTTGGCCGTACATACCGAGAGCTGGAGGTCAGTGATACCGCTATTCGCGCAGGTTTTCGTTGCTCAGTTCAAAGCGCAGAAAAAGCTTATTAGCCTTGAAAATGACCGCCTTACGGCGGTCGCTATGGTTAAATATAGTACCCGTTGTTTTTATTTAAGCGCGCGATTTGCCGTTCGACCCTCTCCCTCTTCTGCCTCCAACTCCAGCCATAGCGCGGCGCACGATTCTTAACGGGACACACGTTTTAACTACACCAATATTAAGACAGCGTTTCTGATAATTACTTGATAGATTGATTAATTATTAACTGGGTGTGCATCATTAAGAAAAGGAAGGGAAATCACATTATTTCCGAGTCATTAACTTCATG
>NZ_JATABI010000040.1:0-41942 GCF_036533795.1 Vibrio sp. M250220
AGAGCTTGAACCTATTAAGGAGCTCGATATGGATTCCTTTGGCAACGATGCTGAAATCTATCGAATCAATTATGGCAAGCGGATGGCAGAAAGAGCCAAACAACTTGGTGCGACGCTCGATCCAATTCCGTGGGATAAGGTTAACAAGGTCTATTCCAAAGAAGAAATTACTAAGCTCGAACTATGATGTGTTTTGACCTTTTCCAAGATAAGTAGAGGGCATGATGCTGTGAGTTGTCTTGATATAAAGTGGTTTATTGCCCTGTTAGTGCTTATCACTTATGCAAATGCTAATGCATTTAGTCGGGTGCCTAGCGTACCGGAAGATATGCCTAAATGGCGTATTGGTTACGCGATGTCAACTTTGTATCCTGTTCAGGTTACAAATGCTTATGGGGTTAATGAGCTAAGAGACTGGACGTCTTTCATTCAACTCGACATGCATTTTATAACGAGAACTCAGCTTGAAAAGGTTAGAGAGTATTACCCTAATTACGATGGCTTTAGTATTTCATTAGGCATGCATGTCCCTCCCAAAAGACAGGTTATGGCGACGAATGTTCTTCCCGATAGCGTCTATCTTTACTGGTCATCAATCACCAATCAAAGGTTTTTTGCGACCAAATTTGATCTAACGCCTAAGATGAAAACGGTGATGAGCACCAAAGAGCCATTCACCCGCTTTGACGGCTTTAAAACTCACTGTTATCGAAGTGATATTGTTTTTGGCTTCCTACCCAACGGAAATACAAAAGTGTGGCTAGATGGCTGTGGTGAGTACAAGTTTGTTACAGAGCTTGAACCTATTAAGGAGCTCGATATGGATTCCTTTGGCAACGATGCTGAAATCTATCGAATCAATTATGGCAAGCGGATGGCAGAAAGAGCCAAACAACTTGGTGCGACGCTCGATCCGATTCCGTGGGATAAGGTGAACAAGGTCTATTTCAACGATGAGATTACTCAACTGGAATGATGACTGATTATGAAAGCTTTAATGTTAACACCGCTCTCAATCCCCCCATGGAACTGCGTGACAGGGTTAGTTTCCCTCGGTAGCTGTGTGCCATTTCACTGACGATATTTAAGCCTAAACCGGTACCTGGCGTCGTCTCATCAAGGCGTACTCCGCGTTCAATTGCCTGTTTGAGTTTTTCATCGGGTATCCCAGGGCCATCGTCTTCAATGATAATGGCGATGTCATCAGCTGCTAAGGTCTCGGAATGCACACGGATGATGCTTTCTGACCATTTGTACGCATTTTCGAGCAAGTTACCGACCATTTCATCTAAGTCTGTTTTATCAACCGCCACTTGAATATCGGAATCAAGTTCGTTGATAAGCGTCACGCCACGCTCTGCATAGACTTTATCGAACGCCATCGAAATCGCATCAACTCTTTGGGAAGGATTCGCTCGAACCGAAAGAATATTCTTTGAGCCAGCCATACGAGCACGGCCAAGGTGGTAGTCAATTTGGCTTTGAATCTGCTCGACGGGGGGGTGTAGGTAGCGCTGGGTTTCCTGATCAAGCGCCGCGATTTCGTTTTTTAACACCGACAAAGGCGTTTTTAACGCATGAGATAGATTTCCAGCATGGTGTCGAGCGCGTTCAAGTAGCTCTTGGTAGTGGAACACCAGCGCATTGAGATCAGACACAACCGGAGCAACTTCTTTGGGGTAGTCTTGATCTAGCTGAGTCTTTTCACCAGAACGTAACTGAGAGAGTTCTTTGTGCATTTTCGTCAACGGACTGAGTGACCATTGAACCTGCAAGAAAATGACCGCCAGAACGCCAAAATAGAGCAGGGCAAGAATAATCCACAATTGGCTCATAAGGCTGCCGACGGTATCTTCGATAGGTTGTTCATCGATGCCGATAATCACTTCGATTGGGCCGTCATAGTCTGGGTAGTAAAGGGTGGTTTTTATGTAAATGAGCTTCTCGTTTCGTGCGCCAAAATACTCTTTTTCTTTCTTCTCCGATGTGATTTTTTTATCCCACAGAGAGCGTGAACGAAGCAGTTCCTTGTCTGTTTTGGCTGACCAGTAAAGTCCACTATAGGGACGATTGAAACGAGGATCTGAGAGTGTGCTCGTGAGGGTCAGGTTGCCGGTTTTATCCGCTTCAAGCGATGCTGAGATCTCATCCATATAGATGGTGAGCTGTGATTTGGTGTCATCAACCATGTAGCTGAATACCTGATTGGGTACGCTGACACCAACTGCAATAATCATCGCTGTTAACCAGACTACGGCCGCAAGGACGAGGCGGCTTTTAAGACTCAGTCGTTTAAGCAGCGTTCGTTTGTTACTCGGCATTCAGTTGATACCCTAGGCCACGAACGGTTTTAATCACTTTTGGTGCGATTTTTTTGCGGATACGGCCAATGAAAACTTCAATGGTGTTTGAATCACGGTCAAAGTCTTGTTTGTAGATATGCTCAACCAGTTCGGTGCGCGAGATAACCTTTTCTGGATTATGCATAAAGTAGGCGACGACTTTATATTCCAGCGCAGTGAGGCTAATCGCTTGACCTTGCCACATGACTTTTGATGTACGCGTATCGAGGCTGAGATTACCAATTTGCATCACAGGAGATGCGTTACCTGAAGCGCGGCGCAATTGCGCACGAATGCGAGCGGTAAGCTCGACCATTTCAAAGGGTTTAGTCAGGTAGTCATCGGCTCCGGCATTGAGTCCTTCTACGCGTTGAGTCAGGGTGTCTCGCGCACTAAGGATTACCACAGGCGTGTTGATGTTCTCGTCTCGAATGCCTTTCAAAACGGTTAGCCCATCTAATTTAGGTAAGCCAAGATCAAGTACGATGACGTCCCACTCTTCGGAGGTCGCGCGATAGAGGGCATCAATACCATCTTGTGAAAGTTCTGGCACCCAGCCGGTTTTCTCTAATGACTCTACAATTTGTTCACCAAGGCGTGGTTCATCTTCAACAACAAGAATTTTCATATTCAGTTCTTCTTAGTTTTTTAGTGCTTGTTTAATGTTTCTGCCTTTGATTTGCAGCATTTCCAAAGTTTTGGCGTTGTACTCGACTTTAATTATATTGTTGTCGTGGTTCAGTTTGAGCTCATAGATCCAAATATCGTCGTCTTCTTCGAGTTCAACGTGAATGATTCGTCCGTTTAAGTCACGTTCAACGGCCGCGTAGAGTTCTGAAAAAGGGCGAATGTTGCCATTTTTGACCGCTTCATAGACTTCATCCTGATCCTCATCGAACTCAATTCGAGTTCCCGGCTTGTGTACGTCCTGAACTAAAGCATGACCATCTTGCTGGTCATGTTTTTTAGCCATTGTTGGTAATGAGAATAGCACACAGGCAACGACGGCAGACGTCGTAACTATCGGACTTTTAAACATAATCATACCTTCTCGCATTTTCTATCGCTCAGTATACGGACTTGTTTATGAACACCAAGTGAATGGCATTTAGTTAGTTAACTCGTCAGCAAAAATCTTATCGCGCATCTTCCAGAAGCGTCCGGATTTTCTGGCAATAACAAACTGAGGAGGGCGGAATCGATGTTGATTGTTGACCACTTTGGTCGGTGATGACTCGTCAAAGGGGCGATGTTTGTCTGCCAGATGCGGGCGAACAAATTGATCAAGAAAACGCTGCTTTTGCGGTTTGGTAGAGAGTGACCAGAACTCACTAACTTGCGCTTGGTTGTCCCCGATATAAGCGACCTTGAGACTGCTTTTACCTTTATCGTCTTTGTGGACAGAGAGGGTCATTTCACGGCATTCGAAGACTAAGGCATCTTTTAGGTTTAACGCTTCTTTTAGTTTCTTATCTGGATCAACCAGAGTGGCGTCACATTCATGGCAAATTCGGGCGGCGATATCATTGTCTGCCCCGCATTCACCGCAGTATTTGGCGCGAAAACGATAGTTGCAGTGTTCACGCTCACCCGTTTCATCATCTTCAAAATAGCCTTGGCATTTACGGCCAAAGTGTTCGATTAAAAATCCGTTGTTGTCGAGTTTGCCCCAAAAGTTATTATTAAAACCACAGGCAGGGCAAGGGATGGTAATGATTTCACTGTCTGAGTCGGGCTTTGGATCGCCAACTTCTGGCTGATAAAGGTCGTAACTATTGCCTGCGTAATCCAGTACCAGACATTCATCTTTCCCCGGAGATAAGCGTAGTCCGCGACCAACGATTTGCTGATAGAGACTGATCGATTCTGTGGGGCGTAAAATAGCAATAAGGTCGACGTGCGGCGCGTCAAACCCCGTGGTCAATACAGACACGTTGACCAAGTACTTGATTTTTCGCTGCTTGAAGGCGCTGATAATGGCGTCACGTTCAGGTGTCGGGGTATCGCCAATGACGATGGCGGCTTCCCCTTGAGGAAGTAAGCTAAATATTTCTTGAGCATGGCGAACCGTAGCAGCAAATATCATGATGCCCTGTTTCTGGCGAGACATGTGAATGATTTGGTCGACAATTTGCGGGGTGGCTCGCTTGGCTTTGTCGATGACCATATCCATTTCCGACTCTTTATAGCGACCTGTACTGGCTGGTTTAAGCTGCGAGAAATCGTAACTCAGCACTGGTGCGTCCATCATTCTTGCCGGAGTGAGGAACTTTTCATCAAGTAAGTAACGAATGGGCAGTTCGAAAATGCAGTCGCGGAAAAAACGCGGTTCTTCACTTCGCACCAAACCACGAGAGTGATATTGATAAATCCAGCCCATTCCAAGTCGATAGGGTGTTGCGGTGAGCCCGAGAACCTTAATGCCAGGGTTTAAGTTTCGTAAATGGGTAATGACTTTTTGATAGCTGGTGTTCTTATCGTCGGGTACTCGGTGGCACTCGTCGATGACTAAGAGTGAAAATTGATTTTCAAATTGATCGAGATTACGTACCACAGATTGAACCGATGCGAAGACCACTTGTTGGTCTGTCTCTTTACGCCCTAAACCTGCTGAATAGATTGAGCCTTTGAGTCCGTATCCTTCGTACTTCTCGTGGTTTTGTTCGACCAACTCTTTGACGTGGGCAAGTACCAAAACTCTGCCTTTTGCCAGCCTCGCTAATTCAGCGATAACTAAGCTTTTTCCGGCACCAGTAGGCAGTACCAAAACTGCCGGTGTTGAGTGTTGACGAAAGTGATGGATTACGGCTTTTACCGAATCAGACTGGTAAGGGCGGAGTGTATACATAAAATGTGTGAAATAGCTCAACTATTTAGTTTAGTCGCACTATAATACCCTACCTGACTGAGATGAGGTATTCATGCGTTTAGATAAATATCTATGTGATGCATTAGGTGCAACACGTAAAGAAGCAACAAAAATCATTAAAAGTGGCGATGTAACAGTTAACGACGTCGTGCAGAAAAGTGGTGCAGTTAAGATCACTGAAGATTGTACGGTTGAGTGGCAGGGTAGAGAAATACATAAACCCGGCCCACGTTATATCATGCTGTTCAAACCTGATGGTTTTGTTTGCTCGCATGAAGATGGATTCAATCAAACAGCATTTGTGTTGCTGGACGAAGTGAAAATTGAAGATCTTCACTTTGCAGGTCGCCTCGACGTGGATACCACAGGTCTAGTGTTGATTACTGATGATGGTCAGTGGTCGCACCGAATTACGTCTCCAAAGCATAAGTGTGCGAAAACCTATCGTGTATGGTTGGCGGATCCTGTGCAAGAGGACTACGCAGACAAGTTTGCGGCCGGTATTCAGTTGCGCAATGAGAAAGAGCTGACGCTTCCTGCCAGCCTAGAAGTGGTGAATGCGGAAGAAAATGAAGTATTACTGACGATCACGGAAGGCAAGTATCACCAAGTTAAGCGTATGTTTGCCGCTCTGGGAAATAAAGTTGAACATCTGCACCGCGAACGCATTGGTGAAATCGAGTTGTGTGACACCTTGGAACCGGGCGAATATCGTTATCTGACTGACGAAGAAATTGAATCTGTCTGGAATTAATAGATAGTTTGGGAAATGCTGTGTTTCCGAATGGGAACTAGTTTTTTATCCGGATTTGATTGAGGATAGATCGGATCACGACATCGTTGATATTTATACATACTGTTTGGTTGCAGCACGGAGGCTGCATCTTATACGCCGCCGAGTAGGAGACTTATGTCTGAAAAATCCTTAGCGAAATCCAATACTCCACATATCAGTTTTCTACTATTTTTAGTGCTGGGTGCGATTGGTGCTCTGACCCCTTTAGCCATTGATATGTACTTGCCAGCAATGCCAGCCATCGCCCGCGATCTTGGTGTTAGTGAGGGTTCGGTACAAGTTACCTTGACCGCCTATACCGCAGGCTTCGCCATTGGTCAGTTAATTCATGGACCATTAGCAGACAGCTATGGACGCAGACCAGTCTTGCTGCTGGGCGTGCTGTTTTTTGGTTTAGCATCGGTAGTCAGTGCAACAACCCATGGCATCGATGCATTGACTTGGGTTCGCACCGCTCAAGGTTTTGCTGGTGCAGCGGCCGCCGTGATTATCCAAGCGGTTGTTCGCGATATGTTTGACCGAGAGGATTTCACCCGAGCGATGTCATTTGTCACATTGGTTATGACGGTTGCTCCGCTGATTGCGCCTATGATTGGCGGATATGTAGCGGTTTGGTTCGGTTGGAGAGCGATTTTCTGGATTCTTGCTGCATTTTCCTTGGTTGTTATCGCCCTAGTATTGTGGAAGATTCCTGAAACTTTAAGTGCAGAAAATAAGCAACCGCTACGGATCAGAAATACACTTCGCAACTATTTACGCTTGTTTCAAAATCCTGTGGCGATGGGTCTTATCTTCTCGGGAGCGTTTTCTTTTGCAGGCATGTTTGCATTTTTGACCGCAGGTTCGTTTGTCTATATTGATATTTATGGTGTGAGACCGGATCAGTTTGGTTATTTGTTTGCACTTAATATCGTTGCAATGATTATTATGACCAGCATTAACGGCAGATTAGTTAAAAAGGTCGGCTCGCATAACATGTTGCGCTTTGGTTTACTGGTTCAACTTATCGCGGGTATTGGTCTATTTGTTACATGGTTGCTCGACGCAGGTCTATGGGGCACCGTGGTGTT
The DNA here is from genome assembly GCF_036533795.1 of Vibrio sp. M250220. Lineage (NCBI taxonomy): Bacteria > Pseudomonadati > Pseudomonadota > Gammaproteobacteria > Vibrionales > Vibrionaceae > Vibrio > Vibrio sp. M250220. Next base: position 7,078 of record NZ_JATABI010000040.1, read on the forward strand.
TGTGGTGATGTTTATTGGTACATTGTCGACCATCGGCAGTAACACCATGGGACTATTATTGAGTGGTTATCCAACGATGGCAGGTACTGCTTCTTCGTTGGCAGGGACTCTACGTTTTGGAACTGGGTCTATTATTGGTGCTGTTGTGGCATTTTTGCCCGGCGGCGTAACCTGGCCGATGATAACGGTTATGAGCTTGTGCTCGGTGATCTCGGCTACCTGTTATTGGGTATTTGGAAGAAAGGCGTAATGTCTGAATATACGGTAGAAATACAAAAACTAGTGAATGCGGCATTGGATGACATTGCTCGAGAGCACAAAGCGGGTAAGCTGGTGAATGGGCCAGTGGCAAACAATCTTTATTTGGTTCGTTGGGTGACCAAAGCGCTAAAATCGCAGCAGTATCCACGTATTGTGGTCGATGACCTGACTCGTTGGCAAAAAAGCGGTCGTTCTAAAGGTAATCAAGCTAGTTTGATGCAGACTTTCCAGCGAATCTCTAAGTTCTATGCGCAGTTTTTCCCACAAGGTCAAGCTGAACGTGTGATTAAAGACAAAGAGATTGATGCGTTTCTTGATGCAATGGAGCAGCAAGGGTGGGAGATCTCAACCTCAGAACCATTAGTCAATTGCGGTAAAGTTCAGATTTTCACTGAAGGTCCAAACTCACTGGCGCTCTGTTCAGAGCAGTGTGATAACTGTTTTGATGGCGAAGAGCTAGTGAAACCAATGAGTTGGTTTGTACGTGGTCATCATGCGGATTTTGTTGAGAAAGCATCCGCAGCAGGCTTTATGGTACATAAAGTCACCGACTATAAATCAAATGTGAAATATCACGGTGAATATTTGATTTTCCCAGCCAATAGAGGCAATCAGCTTGCAGAAATACCTCTGAGTTTGACGGTATAGTCATCGAGCTGTAATCGAAAAGAGCTTCTACGAGTGTGGAAGCTCTTTTGCTTTTCGAACAATGGCTTTGACCATTCCTTTAAAAATAAACATGTGCGCTGGCATCATCGCAAACCAGTAAAGAAGCCCTTTGAAACCTTGGGGGTGCCACCATGCCGTTACGGTTAAGCGCCTAAACTGGCCTACATCCTCTATCGAAAATTCTAATCGACCAAGCCCTGGCCCTTTCATACCAAACAGTAAAGAGATGAACTGCTGTTCTTCACAGCGGATGACCTTCCATGAGTCAATAAAATCGCCTACTTGCAACTGTGGCCCCGACGGGGAGCGTCTGATAGGGCGACCGCCACCGAAAAAAATATCGAGCCATTCTCGCGTGCGCCACAAACTGTTGGCGAAGAAATATCCTTGTTGTCTGCTGCCAATCTGTTTGACCAGTTGCCACAGTTGCTCGGAACTTAACTCGGTCTCAATATTGGCTCCGGTCTGTTTAGGGTAATAACCAAATCCGGGTTGCCAGCGCGAGAGAGCTGCTGGGTTAAATCCCCAAACATTACTACGAACGAAAGTCCCTTCACGCTCTATGCTGTTTTTGACCATGTCAGAAAAACGCACTAGTTGCTGAGGGTAGCGCTGCCTAATGGCTGTCGAGTCAGCGATAAAATCATGTTCTAACCCAGATAGCAGTGCCGCACCGATACTTGAAGGGACAGACGTGATTATGCCAAGCCAATGTGATGCCATCTTTGGGGTCAACAAAGAGGTCGACCATATCGATATTGGTTTGTGGATTGCCTGCGCAATGACTTTAAACTGTTCGCGATAACTGAGAGTGTCGGGCCCGCCTACTTCGAACAACTGGTGTTCTGTTGGTGGCTCTAACGCGACGGCTAGCAGATAGTGATTGAGATTTTCTAGTGCAATTGGGTTCGCGCGTGAATCGACCCACTTAGGGGTGATTAACAACGGCATGTTGTAGACAAAATCGCGCATGATTTCAAAAGCAGCAGAACCTGGGCCAATAATCACTCCAGCGCGTAACTCAGTGATAGGAACGCCAGAGGAACGGATGATGTCCCCCGTCATTCGCCGCGCTTGCAGATGTTTTGAATTGCCAGTCTGAGGTTGAATCGCACTCAGATAGATGACGTGTTGAACCTTACTGTGGGCTAGGGCGGCTTTAAAGTTCTCCGCCAGCGAGATTTCGTAATCAAGGAAATCATGGCCGTGAGCCATACCATGGACTAGAAAATAGATAAGATCAAAGTGAGGCACAAGCTCCATGGTCGCCGCTTGGTCGACAAGATCAAGATAGCGCAGGGTTAGATTGGGATGAGGTGCCACGCGCGCACGAAGATACTCGATTTGTCGAGCCGCAGCTGTAACGAGATAACCACGTTGGCAGAGCTGTTCTAGGAGTTGAGAACCCACGTATCCTGACGCCCCCAATACCAGCACTTTCTTCATTTATTTTCCCTGATATTTTTATGGTTTCATATTTAAGCCGATCATATAATAACCAAGTATTTTTTTCTCTATTTTCATGCTGTTGCAGCTCAAGGTGGGCGTTTGTCTATGCTTTCTCAAATCATGCACCATACCCGTGGTGACTTTATCCGCCGTCTGATTGCTATCGCTCTACCTATCACGCTGCAAAGTATCATGTTCTCAAGCCGCAGTTTGGTCGATGTTCTGATGTTAGGCCAATTAGGCGAAGCAGAAATTGCGGCGGTCGGTGTCGCTGCTAGGGCAACGTTTGTTACCACCATTATGTTAGTCGGTGTGACCACAGGTGGGGCCTTGCTGACAGCACAATATTGGGGGGCAGGTGATCGACAAGGGGTGCGTGAAAGCACCGCTTTAACTTGGTTGGTTTGTACCCTATTTGCTGCGCTGACTGCTCTGCTATTTGTTCTTTTCCCAAGCCAGATCATGGGGCTAGCAACCAATGATCCAGAGGTCAATCAACTCGGTAGCGACTATCTGGTCATCACGTCAGTCACCATGTTCGCAGTCGCTTGTGTTGCCAGTATGTCGGTGGGCTTGCGAGCGATGCATAAGCCGGGTATCAGCACCTTTTTTAGTGGCATTGGTATTGTGTCCAACATCTTTCTCAACTGGGTACTGATTTTTGGTAAATTTGGTATGCCTGCTATGGGGATCAAAGGGGCGGCGATAGCAACGGTGATGAGCGGCGCGATAGAGGTGCTCACGCTATTTTGCTACCTGCATGTTAAGCAGCATTTGCTGGCGTTTGGAGTTGATGATATTCGGCGAGTCATTGAGTGGAATAGAGTCATCAAGTTCTTGAAACTGTCTCTGCCAACCACTTTTAACTTCTTGGCATGGGCTGGTGGTTTGTTTGCTTATCACGCCATTATGGGACAATCCGGTGTTCAAGGTTTGGCTGCGTTATCAGTGATGACGCCTGTTGAATCTATCGCCTTAGCATTGCTAATAGGAATGTCGAATGCCGCAGCGGTGTTGGTGGGTAATCAGATTGGCGCTAAGAATTATGATGCGGTTTATTATCAAGCTATTGGTGTTACGTTACTCAGCTTGCTTGTTGGTGTTGTGGTTGCGATTTTGCTGTTCTTTGTCCAAAGCTCTGTGCTTGATGGTTTTAGCGCGTTGTCTGCCGAAACCCGCGCTTTGGCGGAAAAGTTTATGCTTGTATTGAGTGTTGGTATTGTACTTCGCTCTGTGCCGATGATGACCATTGTAGGCGTGTTGCGTGCAGGCGGTGACGTTAAGTTCTGCCTCTACCAAGATCTGGTTGCTCAATGGCTTATTGGTATTCCTCTTGCTGCGTTTGCGGCGATTGTCTTAGGCTGGCCGCCAGAGTGGATCTATTTGCTGTTTTTGACCGAAGAACTGATTAAATGGTTTGGTTCGCTGTTTAGGATGAGTACACGCAAATGGATACGTAATTTGATCGAAAATTAGATATTGAGCATCTATTTGATGTGTATAGATGCATATCTTGTGATCTAGTATCCAAATTACTTCCTAGATGGGTCGATTTAGTGTAGATTCACATTCCTATTTGTAAGGTTAACGAGAGAATCGATGTTACAACTGACAGACCTATGTAAGGGCTACTTAGACGGTGGTGAATTTCACCCTGTTTTACAAGGTGCTGAGTTGTCATTGAAACAAGGGGAGCAGGTTGCTCTGATGGGCGAAAGTGGTTCTGGAAAGAGCACTTTACTCAACCTGATAGCAGGCCTTGATACCGTTGATTCTGGTGAAGTTCTTTTCCCCAATTTTGCAATGAACTCTGTCGCAGAGACCAAGCGCACCGCTTATCGTCGTAATAACATTGGCCTTATCTTTCAGCAATTTAACCTTCTTCCGACTCTGAATGTCGCGGATAACATCCGTTTCTGTCGCCAGCTAAAAGGCTTGCCTGAAGATCAGGGACTATGGCGTCAAATTCTCTCTGCTTTGGATTTAATGCCGCTATTAGGTCGCTATCCTGAAGAGGTATCAGGTGGTCAGCAACAGCGTGCTGCGATTGCTCGTGCGTTATATATGGAACCCAAGATTCTTCTTGCTGATGAACCTACGGGAAGTCTTGATGAGCGAAATGCAGAAGCGGTGATGCGTCTGTTAACGAGCTTAACCAGGCAGCTTGACTGTACTTTATTGTTGGTTACGCACAGTGAACGCGTTGCGGAACATATGGAAGGCAGGATAAGGCTCCAAGGAGGGCAGTTGCATGTTATGGCCCGTAGTTAAAGCACTACTTGGCCACTACAGGCGTTATCCTTTTCAAATCCTTCTCGTCTGGCTCGGTCTTACTCTTGGTGTATCACTCTTAGTTGGCGTGACCGCGATTAATAGCCATGCTCGTCAAAGTTATGAGCATGGTGAAAAGCTATTTTCCAACCCTCTTCCATATCGTGTGCGTCCTAAGCATGCCACAAGCAAGATCCCTCAAGGATTTTACATCCAGTTGCGTCGTGATGGATTCCATCAATGTGCACCGTTTGAAAGTTTAAGAGTTGATACTGCGAGCGGTGTCGATTTGATGCTGATTGGTATCGACCCTGTGGCAATGCTGCGTTTTCAACCTGGCGTATTGCTCGAAGATCAGTCAACACTCGCTTTGATGCATCCCCCTTATCCAATCCTTGTCAGTTCGGATCTGGCTGCTCGAATGAAGTGGCAAGACAACGATGTAATTCAGTTAGATAACGGTAGTACGCTTGGTCCGATTATGGTCGACCAAGAAGGGAAGCTAAATGGGACTCGTATTCTAGCCGATATCTCGCTACTGAGAACATTAGCTCGCAGCTCTGGTATCTCCGTGATAGCGTGTGGTGATATGCCACCTGAAAAACTGGCGAAGCTAAAATCTATTCTACCTAATGGTATGGAGTTGAACCGCAGTTCGCGTGCAGAACTAGAATCGCTGACTCAAGCGTTCCACATGAATTTGAGTGCGATGGGGATGTTGGCTTTTTTAGTCGGTCTGTTTATCTTCTATCAGGCGATGTCGCTGTCTCTCACTCAGCGTCAACGACTAGTGGGTATCTTGCGCCAGACTGGCGTATCAGGCTGGCAACTTGCGCAGGCCTTGTTGCTGGAGCTGCTTGCATTGGTCTTGGTGAGTTGGTTGTGCGGCAACTTGCTGGGCATGCTGTTAGCAAACCAACTGATTCCAACAGTGTCAGCAAGTTTAAGCGATCTTTACGATGCTAACGTTGGTTTGGCGATTAGCTGGAACTGGCAAGCGAGTCTTTACAGTTTGTATCTTTCGGCCGCAGGTGCCATTGTCGCCTGTGCGTGGCCTTTGGTGCGCTTACTGCGTTCTCAGCCTGTTCGTCTTACCACGCGATTGTCACTGGCTCGCTTTACTGGTGCAGAGTTCACTATTCAAGCATTGCTGGCATGTGCATTCTGTATGGCCGCGATTGCGATTTATCAGGCTCCGCAGACACAAGAGTCGGGTTTTGCCATTATTGCTTTGATGCTGTTAAGTGTCGCACTGTTCACGCCTTATATTATTTGGAGAGTGTTCGAAAGCTTTTCATATTCACTTCGCTGGGTAAAAGTGCGCTGGTTCTTCGCCGATGCGGCTGCAAGTATGAGCTATCGAGGTGTCGCTACAATGGCCTTTATGCTCGCGATGGCGGCCAATATCGGTATTGAAACGATGGTCGGCAGTTTTAGGGATACCACGGATAGATGGTTAAGTCAGCGTTTAGCCGCAGATCTCTACATCTATCCGAATACCAGTACCGCGGCTCGAATGAGTGGTTGGTTAGCTAAACAGCCAGAGGTTGAGTCGGTTTGGTGGCGATGGGAAAAAGAGGTCTCTACCTCCTATGGTGCACTGCAAGTGGTGAGTACCGGACCGTCTGAAGGTGAGTTAGGCGCTCTGACGGTCAAGCTTGGTATTCCTGACTATTGGTATCATCTCCACCACTCTAAGGGTGTCATGGTGAGTGAATCGATGGCACTTAAGCTCGGGATTCGTCCCGGAGATTACATCGATCTTGATGGAAAACTAGGGCAAGGTTGGCAAGTCGTTGGGGTCTATTATGACTATGGCAACCCGTATAACCAAGTGCTCTTGTCCCATCGAAATTGGCTTTACGCTTTTGCTGGAAGCGGCATGGTTGCTTTGGGCACTGTGCTCAAGGAGGATGTCAATCCGATTGGTTTGAAACGCCGTCTCGAGGCGGTGTTTAGGCTTGATTCTGAGCGAGTGTTTGACAATAGTGATATTCACAAACATGCACTACGCGTGTTTGACCGTACTTTCTCCATTGCGGATACGTTGGGCAATATTACGTTGGTCATAGCGGTGTTTGGTATTTTCTTCGCTACAGTCGCGGGGGAGGTTTCTCGTCAGAAACACATAGCTTTGCTTCGCTGTGTCGGTATGTCGGGACGAGAGCTGATCTTAATGGGCAGTTTGCAGCTGTTTGTTTTCGGTGCTATCTCGATGTTGATTGCCATGCCGTTGGGGCTTGCTTTGGCACGCCTTGTGGTGGATATCATCATTAAACAGTCATTTGGTTGGACTCTGGAACTACAATTCATACCAACCGAATATCTTCAGACTGCGTCGCTTGCTATGCTCTCTTTGATGTTGGCTGGTGCGTTGCCTGTTCTACGGATGGTGAGAAATACGCCGATGAAGTCATTAAGGGATGCGTTGTAAATGAAGAGCTCGAAATTCACGCTCGTGATCATAGCAATTATCGCTATTGCGGCAGGTATATTTTCAGCACTTTATTTTCATCACTCGAACCAACTCGACAGCGTCGACAACCACAATGGAATGAACGCGATGTTCCGCTCTCAAGCGGATAAAGTGTTTGAACCAGTGCTGCCTGACAATCCTGTGGTGTTGCCTGAAGACTTCGCGTTTCACAACCAATATCAGCATGGATGGTGGCACTTCTTTGCCAATGTCGTTGATAAAAGAGGCAACCAATACGGTGTCCAATGGAGTTACTTCCGTATCGCGAACAGCGACAGTAACTTATCAGGTTGGCAAAGCCCTCAACTCTATATTTCTCATGTTGTTATTTCTGATAAGCACCGTGTCTGGCGTGAGCAGCGAGTCGCACGGGGTGGGATCGGACAAGCCGGCATGACGGTCAAACCATTCAAACTATGGATTGATAACTGGTTCTGGCGCTCTTTGGGACAGACACCTTTCCCTGGGCTATTGGACGCTCAGACGGATACTTTTGGTCTTCGCCTCACCACGTCGACGCGCGGGCCGTTTGTCATTCCCGGAGAACGTGGTTACGTTGTTAAACACGATTTGTTGCCCATCGCCTCTCACAATATAACAGCCCCTTTTTTGAACGTTAAAGGCCTGTTGGATCTTGGCGGAAACAAGGTTGTGCCAGTCGAAGGCAAAGGCTGGATGAGCAAAGAGTGGGGAAGTGGTTTGCTAGCCGAAGGGCAACAAGGCTGGGATTGGTTTGTGTTCCAGCTTGATGATGAGACTACCTTGTCGGTTAGTCGCTATCGTCATGATCAGCAGCTGCCTTATTTGTTCGGCACGCTATCAACCAATGATGGCAAAGTCGTTACGCTCACCAATGATCAAATCGATATCACGCCCGTGCTGTCCGCCGATTTCAACAATGGAAGATCGATTCCTATGCAATGGGCAATCAATGTCCCTGATTATGGAATCCGATTAAATACCCAAGTATTGAACTCCAACTTGTGGCTTCCTTTTGTTTTGCCATATTGGGAAGGGCCAATTACCACAACGGGAAGTCACAAAGCCAAGGGGTTTATGCAACTTACCGGCTACTAACCTCGACTTTGATGGGTGTACAAACTGTTGTGTTTCAATCGTACCAGAGCCACTTCTCTTGTAATATGAAGTGGCTTTTGCGTTTTTATATGGAAAAGCGTTGATTTTGCCTATAATTAACTAAGGAAAATAAATGGCATTCGAACGGTTTTCATCGGAAAAACCGAATCATTTACTCTAAAGAAGCGATTTTTACTGTGTTGGCGAACTCTATAAACTCAACTGTATTCTTTGTTAATCGCTTATTAACATAATAAATATAAGGGCAATATAATGAATGACATGATTCGCGATTTCTTCAAAATGGAGTCTGCCGGGGGCATTCTGCTAGTAATTGCGGCTGCAGTTGCTATGACAATCGCAAATACATCGTTGAATGATGCATACCAAGGTTTTCTTCATACCTACGTATTTGGTATGTCTGTGTCGCATTGGATCAACGATGGCTTGATGGCTGTCTTTTTCTTGCTAATCGGTTTGGAAGTAAAACGAGAGCTACTTGAAGGCGCTCTTAAATCAAAAGAAACAGCTATCTTCCCAGCAATCGCAGCCGTTGGCGGTATGCTGGCTCCAGCTTTGGTTTACATTCTGTTTAACTATGGTGATGCACAAGCTGTTCAAGGCTGGGCGATTCCAGCCGCGACGGATATTGCGTTTGCTTTAGGTATCATGGCGCTGCTCGGCAAGCGTGTACCAGTGAGTCTGAAAGTTTTCTTGCTTGCGCTGGCTATTATTGATGACCTCGGTGTTGTTGTGATCATCGCGCTATTTTATACGGGTGATCTCTCTACTTCAGCGCTGGCGGTTGGCTTCGCAATGACAGCGGCACTGTTTATCTTGAACTCTAAGAAAGTGACTAAGCTAACACCTTATATGATTGTGGGTGCTATCTTGTGGTTTGCGGTGTTGAAGTCAGGTGTCCATGCTACGCTTGCAGGTGTTGTGCTCGGTTTTGCGATCCCTCTCCAAGGTAAGAAAGGAGAGCACTCGCCACTGATACATATGGAACATGCGCTTCACCCATACGTTGCGTTTGGTATCCTGCCACTGTTTGCTTTTGCCAACGCAGGCATCTCGTTGGAAGGTGTGTCGTTAGACGGTCTGACATCCATGCTTCCTCTGGGTATCGCGCTTGGTCTATTGATTGGTAAACCTCTAGGTATCTTCTCGTTCAGCTGGTTAGCAGTGAAATCAGGTATTGCGAAACTGCCTGAAGGCATTAACTTTGTGCATATCTTCGCTGTGTCTGTGTTGTGTGGTATCGGTTTCACCATGTCGATCTTCATCTCTTCACTGGCATTTGGCTCTGTTAACGCTGAGTTTGATACCTATGCTCGTTTGGGTATCCTAATGGGCTCAACGACAGCAGCTGTATTGGGTTACTTCCTACTACACGTGTCGTTGCCAAAGAAGGTCGCTAGTGTTGAGGGTAGTGAGCAAGTGAACTCTCAGCACTAATTCAAAACAGACAGCATTAGTATTAGAAACGCCCCGTAGAGACGGGGCGTTTTTTTACCTATGGATTTTTGTTTGGGCTACTTTTCAATGATGGTGAAAATAGTCCACTCTTCAACAACTTCTTCTTTCAGGCCTACCACCGTTGCGGTTACGCGACGATTTAAAGCATGAGAGGTTTCGTCATCGCCTTCTGCTTCTAGACGCGACTCACCGAAACCGACGATGGTGACGCGCTTTGGATCCACTTCATACGAAAGTAGTTCGTCTTCAACGGCGTGAGCCCGTTTTTTTGATAGCTCAAGGTTATAGTTGGGATCACCCACTTTACTGGCATAGCCTTGAATCTGAATTGACGCAGATTGGTAGCTATCAAGAAATTCCGCCATAGTCTGGATCTGATCGGAGAAGATTGGGTTGATTTCATAAGAGTCGTTGGCGAACAAAATTCTGAGTTGTCGCTGTTCTTGTTCTACAATCGCTGCGCCACAGCCATCATTATCTACCATGGCGCCAACGGGTGTGCCAGGGCATATATCACGTGCATTCACCACGCCATCTTTATCATCGTCAGTCAGGTCTGATATTTGATTGGCGATAGGCGTTTCGATGTAGTCGTATTCGTCCTCTGCATTGGCTGCACTGAATGGAACGATAAACAGTAAAGTGAGAGGGATTAGGTGTTTGTTCATCATACTTAGTACTCCACTCGCTTAGTCCAAGCCTCAGGGGTATCGACCAATAACGCATCTAACAGATTGCCAGTTGCATTCATAACGCGGTACTTGGCGTATTGTTCTGCATAGTGTGCATCAAGGTAGTCCTTACGCGCTTCAAACAGTTCATTTTCTGTGTTGAGTAGGTCAAGTAAGGTTCGTTGGCCAATCTGATACTGCTTTTTATAGGCAATAACAGTCTCTGATGCAGAATCAACGTGGTCGGCTAAGAAGTTTTTCTGTTGCAGTGTTAAATCTAGTGCACTCCAAGATAGGCGAAGGCTTTCCTCAACTTGGCGATATGCATTATCGCGAAAATCTTTAGCTTGGTTGAGTTGGAATGCTGCTCGTTCCGACAAATCACGGTCAGATCCGCCGTTATAAAGGTTGTAACGCATGCGGAGCATCGCAAGTGTTTCATCACTGCTGCCTCGATCACCGCCGGCATCGTCTCGCCATGTTTGGCTTGCTTCAATCGAAAGTGTGGGGAAGTAGTTACCTTTAGACTGCTTGTATTGGAAACGAGCAGAATCGACGTCAACTTGAGACACTTTGATAACTGGATGTTTATCAAAGGCTTCGACAAGAGCGTCCGTTAACGACAATGGCAGCTTGGATTCGTCAGCTCGCGGGTAAATCAGACCTAATGGCTCTTGTCCAACTATGCGACGGAATTGAGTGTGTGTGTCGATGAGGTTGTTTTGTGCTGCCAATAGATTGCCGTGTGCTTTGGCGAGCCGAGCTTCTACTTGTGAAACATCGGCTGTTGAGCCGATCCCTGAACTCGCGCGGCGTGATATGTCACGATAGATCTCTTTATGAACCGCAAGGTTACTTTCGGATAGGGCAAGCACCTCTGTCGCCTTTACTGCATCCAGATAAACTTGTGTCACCCGAAGTGCTATGTCGGAAGCATCAGCAATAAGTTGATAGCGGATAGATTCAGCGTCTGCTGCGGTTCTATCCATATCATTTAAAGTTGCATTACCGTCCCATAGCAATTGGGTCAGACTAATACTTGCTTCTTTTCTTGTCAGATCGGTGTCCGATCGTCCGGTCGACTCAGCGGGATTAATGCCTTCATAACCAATGCCAGCGTCCAAATCTAAGCTTGGCAGATAGGCACCTGTTGATGCATCTGCTTGCTTGACTGCACTTTGGAACTCGTTGAAGGTGCTTTTTATTTCAGGGTTGGTTGCAAGAGTAATTGCGACCGCTTGCTCAAGTGTCTGTGCTTGTACCGATAGGCAAGCTAGCAGTACACCACTTGCAATGAGTGACTTTTTCCAGTTCAAGGTAGCCTCCTTAATCAGTGCTATGTTTCCGGCGCTTTTTAAGCGTGTGTTTAGCCTGTGGCGAGTATCAAAAGCTTAGTTGACATATCTGTAATTTGAGAATTTTTGTGTCACAAAAGTGAGACCTAATATTAATGACTTAGTAACTTTCGTTAGCACTTTGTTGCTATTAACTAGATTGTCAGTAGCTTAGGGGCTAGTTTTTAAGGTGTAGAGGTATGCGTAATTTGTATCTTCACACTGGTGGAGAGGGGGGGAGCGCATACCGTTTGTATGGGGAACCTGCTTATGAATGCGAAGAGCTTAGCGCCGTTTATGCTTGCCAGCACAACTGTTTTGATTGACGTAAATGGTGATGTCCGAGAGTTGTTGCCAGGCGAAGTTCCGGCACCCGGTGAAGTGATAGTAGTCTTGGGACAAGACGCTACAGCCAATGCTGATTCACCGACTGGGATAGAGGCACAGTTAATCGGAGAAGGGGGAAACCTCGATCTCAACCTAGATAATGAAATCGCTTCGATTATTGAGCAAATTGAGCAAGGTGTCGACCCAACTCAGAACGACGATTTCGCGACCGCCGCCGGAGGACAGGATGGCTCAAGCCTCACTGGCTCGGGAGATATCGACCGTACTGGTGCAGAAACATTAGCAGAGACTCAATTTGATACTTCAGGATTGGAGTCTCAAGGTTTGTCGGAAACGCAAAGTCTTGCCTTGTTGGATATTGTTGCGGCACAGCTTGTTATTGAACTTGAAGCGCCAGTGTTTGACGCAGAGAGTTACGATTTCTCTTATGATGAAAACTCAGAACCAGGTACGGTAATCGGAACCGTTTCTGCGACGGATCTTGAGGGTGACAGTGTCACATATTCTTTGGTGTTTGAAGATGGTGACCCACTAGCCGATTACTTTGCCATTGATTCGGATACAGGGGAAATATCACTGACGGAAGCAGGGGCTGCCGCCTTCACCAATGATTTTGAAGATGAAGGTAGCTTAAATAGCCACAACCTTGTTGTACAGGCCAGCGATGGTACTAACATCTCCCAAGTTTTAGTTACTTTAAATGAGTTGGATGTCAATGAAGCCCCTGAGTTTGATCAACCTGAAGGTGGTTATGCATTCAGCTACAACGAAAACTCCTCTGACGCCTATGTGATAGGCACCGTGACCGCCACCGATGAAGATGCGGGTGATGTAGTGAGCTACAGCATTAGTTCGAATGTTCAGGTTGATGGTCTAGACTTGTTCGAAATAGACAGTGTGACTGGCGAAATCTCCCTCACCGCAGCAGGGGTAGACGCCTTCACCAACGATTATGAATTGCCAGACAACCAGCACACCATTACGGTGGTTGCATCAGATGGTGAACTAAATACGGAAGTCGTGGTTGACCTAACGGAGCTTAACGTTAACGAACTACCTGTTACCGAAGACTTTAACGTTGATGCGGGTGAAGCGATCATTGTGCCGATTATATTCGACTCTGATGACGAACTACTCGACCACATTTCAGATGAAGATGATGACTTTAATGGTGTTGAGCTCAACGTGATGATCACCTCTTTGCCACAATACGGCACCTTGCTCTATACAGATGACTTTGGCGAAACCAGAGTGATTACTGAAGCAGATCTTCATGTATTAGGTAATGAGATTGACCCTGCTAAGTTATTTGATCCTAGCAACTTTACTTTTGTCCCAGGACCGGGCGATCCATTTGAAATGGGGTATAGCGGCGACCCAGAGAATATTGTTCTTGACGAAGATGGCTTCTATAACTGGGGTGAGTGGGTCAGTGATACCGAACGTCTAATCACTTTAGAGAATGGCAATACCATCGGCATATCGATTGTCGACAACAACGATAAACCGCTCAAACAATACACCGGCGGCCCTGCCCATGTTGGTTGGGGTATCGGTGATACCGATGGTAGTGGTATGAATAAAGAGGAAAAATTAATCGTTGATCTTAGCAACAACCCTCTCGGTGTGGTGACCTTTGGCTTAGATGGTATGGGGGGCTCATTTGTCGCCAACAGTAATGTCTATGTCGAGGTTACATATACGTTTGCCGATGGTACGACTCATGTAGAGCAATACCATAAAGATGAGGGTGACGTGGGTAACGAGCAAACTCTTTACGAATTTAGTTACTCCTTTCCAGATAACCCAATTGTTCAGATGGAACTAAGTTCGACAGGGGGCAACTGGGAGTTACGTTACTTGTCAGGTACACAAGATATCACTGAAGACATCACTTTTGACTATGTGGCTGTCGATTCAGATTTAGCAGTGAGTAACGAATCAACCGTGACCATTGATGTATCGGAATCTCCAGAGTATGAAGTGCTTTCCGCAGCTCAAGGAGATGAAATGAATGCCGATTTGGGTAATCAAATGATGCTCGGTGATAGCGAGGACAACGTGTTCACTTGGCTCGATGGTACCTTAGACAACGGAACCGATGTTGTTGACAACTTTGAGCTCGGTAGTGATTTGATCGATTTACGCGGTATTTTGGAACAAGATGACAGCGTACTGCTGGGTGATCTTATCGATTCCATCAGCACTGAAATAGACGGTGATGACATTGTTATGACCGTGTCAGATGAGGGACGAGAGCAAACCATAGTGTTAGAGGGAATGACCACAGCCTTTGAAGAGGCAGGTTTCATCGAGAACAATGCGATCACCAATGAGTTGGAATTATTGGCTCAAGTATTGAAAACAGATGCAGCATAATTAACCAATAAAATGGCCAGCCAAACGGTTGGCCTTTTTGATAATTGGGTCATTATTTCAAAAGTGCAGGTCAAAAAATATTGCCAGATGAATTCGAATTATGTTAATTTTCGCGGCAATCTCGGAGATGAGTCGTAATTCGATATTCTGGGGGATACGCGTGATGGCATTCGGGCTGAGTGAACATCACGTAGGGTAGGTATCGACAAACCCTTTTGTCGATAGACGGGATACTTATGTCGCTGAAGACATGTGAATGGGAAACCCAACATTGAATCCACTAAACAAAACTACACTAATCAGCTTAGTTCTACCACAATGCCCTGTTTTACAAGACAGTTGCATTACTGAACCTTGATCTAAATTTTCTTCTATGTAGTCCATCGTAATGGTGGAGCGAATTGTCGTACGCGTTATTTATTTCGATCGCGGAACGGCTTGCTTTACCCTCAATTCAGACATTGTTCTGCTGAGGGATAATTACATTTCAAGGGATTAGATCATGAGCACAGCCTTTGAAGTCGATAACGCAGTGATGAACACCGATATCGCAACCCCTTTTTCTACACAAATTCCAGTATTGAATGGCATCTACGATTTGACGCCAGACCAAGTACTGATTGATCAAGAGCAGCACGAATCTGCCGTACGCTCTTACCCTCGTCGTCTACCTATCGCAATCAAGCAAGCCTACGGTGTGCTTGTTGAAGATACCCGCGGACAGCTATTTCTAGACTGTTTGGCCGGTGCTGGTACGTTGGCATTGGGCTATAACCATCCAGAGATCAACCAAGCACTTAAGGATGAACTCGACAGCGGTTTGCCATATCAGACTCTTGATATTGCAACGGAAGCCAAAACAAAATTCATTAAGAGTGTTAAGCACTTTCTTCCTCAGCAATTAGGCGACAACTGTGTTATTCAGTTTTGTGGTCCTTCAGGCGCTGACGCCGTTGAAGCTGCGATCAAATTAGCTAAGCAGACTACTGGTCGTAATACCATGTTCGCTTTCCGAGGTGCATACCATGGTATGACTAACGGAACCATGGGCATGATGGGTAACTTGGGTACCAAGGCTCGTCGTACCGGTTTGATGTCTGATGTTCACTTTATGCCTTTCCCTTACAGCCTACGCTGTCCGTTTGGATTGGGTGGTGATGAAGGCGCTAAAGCAAGTATCCGGTATATCGAACGTCTGCTAAACGATGATGAAGCGGGCATTATGAAGCCAGCCGCCATCATTGTAGAACCAGTGCAGGGCGAGGGTGGGGTCATTCCTGCGCCTGCTTTCTGGTTACGTGAGTTACGTCGTATCTGTGATGAACACGGTATCCTACTAATTTTTGACGAAATTCAGTGTGGTGTTGGTAAAACTGGCTACAACTTCGCGTTTGAAGAAGCGGGTATCATTCCTGATGTACTGTGTTTATCAAAGGCGATTGGTGGCGGTATGCCTATGTCGTTGCTGGTTATCAACAAGCAGCACGACACATGGAAACCAGGTGAACACACAGGGACTTTCCGCGGTAACCAACTTGCGATGGTATCGGGTGCTAAAGCACTAGAAATTATCCAACGTGATAACTTAGTTGAGCATGCCAACATCGCAGGTCAATATCTGCGTCTTGGTCTTGAAGGCATTCAAAAGCGAGTAGATTGTATCGCAGAAGTGCGTGGCAAAGGCTTGATGCTAGGTGTTGAGATCCGTAAGCCAGGCAGTGAACTGAATAAATTCGGTGAGCCGGTATCTGATGGTCAACTGACACTGAAGATTCAGCGTGCAGCGCTAGAGCGTGGTCTGATGGTAGAAAAAGGTGGGCGTGACGGTTCGGTTATCCGTTTCCTTCCTCCTCTGATTATCTCTTTCGAGCAAATCGATTTTGCGTTACGTGTGATTGAAGAAGCGATTCTTGTTGCTGGCGGCAACCCAGTGTCCCCTGAGCAGGCGAATGAGAGCTGGAAACAGCACTTTATCCAAACTGGTGAAGCAGGCGGTCGTGAGTTTGCCAAAATGATGAACCACGCGACTTCAGCGATGAAAGCCGTGTTTGAACAAGTTGACGCGCCATACTCTGGTCTAGAACCAAAGCTATTGGAGCAAGCGATCAACGCTGTTGACCTAGATAACAGAAACGCGCCACTTGCAGACATTATTGGTGAAACGGCGGAATTAGTCGCGAAAAACTCAATCATTGTTCAGCATCCAGACTGTATCGCTCATCTACATACGCCACCATTGATGCCATCGGTAATCGCGGAAGCGATGATCGCGGCGCTAAACCAATCAATGGATTCTTGGGATCAATCGTCAGCAGCCACTTATGTTGAGCAAAAAGTCGTAGACTGGATGTGCAGCAAGTATGACCTAGGTTCAAAAGCAGACGGTGTATTCACTAGTGGTGGTACGCAAAGTAACCTAATGGGTTTGTTGCTAGCGCGTGACTGGGTAGCAGATAGACTGAACTCTCACTCAGTGCAAAAGCAAGGCTTACCTGATTACGCCTCAAAGCTTCGCATTCTGTGTTCGAAAAAGTCTCACTTCACAGTACAGAAGTCCGCATCTCTGCTTGGGCTCGGTGAAGGCGCGGTATGCTGCGTTGATGCCAATCCAAATGGCACGATGAAAGTGGCAGCGTTACAGGCAGAAGTTGAGGCTCTGCTGGGTCAAGGCCTGATTCCTTTCGCGGTCGTGGGTACAGCGGGGACAACCGATCATGGCGCCATTGATGACCTAGCGGCAATTGCCGATCTCGCACAGCAAAACCAGATGTGGTTCCACGTTGACAGTGCTTATGGTGGTGCGCTGATCTTAAGCAGCCACAAAGACCGTCTAGCGGGTATTGAGCGTGCAGATTCTGTTAGCGTTGATTTCCACAAGTTGTTCTATCAAACAATCAGTTGCGGTGCGATTCTCCTTAAAGACAAAGCTAACTTCCGATTCCTACTTCACCATGCTGATTATCTGAATCGCGAACATGATGAGCTACCGAATCTGGTCGATAAGTCAATCGCGACGACCAAGCGTTTTGATGCGTTAAAAGTGTTCATGACAATGCAGAGTGTCGGTCCAGATGCCCTGGGAGAAATGTACGATCACGTTATTGAACAAACTCAGCGTGTTGCTGAACTTGTTGACGTACATGAAGGGTTTGAGTTACTGGCTCAGCCTTCTCTTTCTACGGTGCTGTTCCGTGCGGTGAATCCAAACGCCACTGCTCTCGATGAGCTGAATAAAGTCGTAAGACTAGAGGCTTTAGTCCGCGGAATAGCGGTGCTAGGTGAGACTGTGGTTGATGGTAAATCGGCACTGAAGTTTACAATTTTAAATCCATGTTTAAAGATTTCTGATTTCGAATCTTTACTGAACAAAATCAATACACTGGCGATTGAGCTAGCAAAATAAAGGTAACAAATACTATGGCTATTCTACAAATTGGTGCAGGTGGTGTCGGATGGGTTGTTGCTCACAAAGCGGCACAAAATAACGATGTTCTAGGTGATATTACCATCGCTTCGCGCACAGTCGGTAAATGTGAAAAAATCATTGAGTCTATTCAAAAGAAGAACAACCTCAAAGATCCTTCTAAAAAGCTAGAATCTCGCGCAGTGAACGCAGATGACGTGGATGCGTTGGTTGCACTGATCAACGACGTTAAACCTGATCTTGTGATCAACGCTGGTCCTCCGTGGGTCAACATCAAGATTATGGAAGCATGTTACCAAACTAAAGTTAGCTACCTAGATACCTCAGTTGCTGTAGACTTGTGCTCAGAAGGTCAGCAAGTTCCTCAAGCGTACGACTGGCAATGGGGTTACCGTGAGAAGTTCGAACAAGCGGGTATCACAGGTATTCTTGGCGCAGGTTTCGATCCAGGTGTGGTATCAGTATTTGCAGCGTATGCAGTTAAGCATCTGTTCGATGAAATCGACACGATTGATGTGATGGACGTAAACGCAGGTGACCATAGTAAGAAGTTTGCGACAAACTTTGACCCAGAAACAAACATGCTTGAAATCCAAGGCGACTCATTCTACTGGGAAAACGAAGAGTGGAAGCAAGTACCGTGTCACTCACGTATGCTTGAATTTGACTTCCCACTTGTAGGTAAGCATAAAGTTTACTCAATGGCGCACGACGAAGTTCGTTCAATGCAAGAGTTCATTCCAGCAAAACGTATTGAGTTCTGGATGGGCTTTGGTGACAGATACCTAAATTACTTCAACTGTATGCGTGATATTGGTCTACTGAGTCCAGAGCCATTAACACTGCATGACGGAACTGTTGTACAGCCTCTTCATGTTCTAAAAGCACTACTGCCAGACCCTACTTCCCTTGCACCGGGTTACACAGGTAAAACCTGTATCGGTACTTGGGTTCAGGGTAAGAAAGACGGCAAAGAGCGCAGTGTCTTCATCTACAACAATGCGGACCATGAAGTTGCATATGAAGATGTAGAACACCAAGCGATTTCTTACACAACGGGTGTTCCTGCAATCACTGCTGCGCTTCAATTCTTCCGCGGTAAGTGGGCGGACAAAGGCGTGTTCAACATGGAACAGCTTGACCCAGATCCGTTCCTAGAAACAATGCCAGAAATCGGCCTAGATTGGCATGTTCAGGAGCTGGAAGTTGGTCAGCCTGTTATCCATAAGCTGAAGTAATCGGCCTGAACGACTGACAGATAAAATTTAAGCCGATGCTTTGCATCGGCTTTATTCGATTTTAGAGTGAACCTACTCAAGGTATTAGAATGCAACATAACGAACTTAAAACCCCTTACTTTATGATCAATGAAGATAAGTTGGTTGAAAACCTCGAGAAAGCGAAACAGCTTAAAGAGATTTCAGGTGTTAAGCTGGTGCTGGCGCTGAAATGTTTCTCAACTTGGGGGGTGTTTGACATCATTAAGCCGTATCTTGATGGTACAACAAGCTCAGGCCCGTTTGAGGTTAAGCTTGGCTACGAAACATTTGGTGGCGAAACACACGCTTATAGCGTCGGATACAGTGAAGAAGACGTACGTGAAGTTGCGGATATCTGTGACAAGATGATCTTCAACTCTCAAAGCCAGTTGGCAGCCTACCGTCACATTGTTGAGGGCAAAGCATCACTAGGATTACGTTTGAATCCAGGTGTGAGCTATGCAGGACAAGACCTTGCTAACCCTGCGCGTCAGTTTTCGCGCTTAGGTGTTCAAGCCGATCACATTGAACCGCAAATTTTTGACGAAATTGATGGCGTGATGTTCCACATGAACTGTGAGAACAAAGATGTGGACGCATTTATCGGCTTGCTTGATGCTATCTCAGAGCAGTTTGGCGAATACCTCGACAAACTTGATTGGGTAAGCATGGGTGGTGGTGTGTTCTTCACTTGGCCTGGCTACGATATCGAAAAACTAGGTTTGGCGCTAAAGGCGTTTGCGCAAAAACACGGCGTTCAAATGTATCTAGAGCCGGGTGAAGCAATCATCACTAAAACCACTGATCTTGTTGTGACTGTGGTTGATATTGTTGAGAACGTAAAGAAAACGGCTATTGTTGATTCGGCGACAGAAGCACACCGTCTGGATACGCTTATTTACAATGAGCCAGCATCGATTCTTGAAGCATCAGAGAACGGTGAGCACGAGTACGTAATTGGTTCTTGTTCTTGTCTGGCTGGCGACCAATTCTGTGTTGCTAACTTCGAACAACCACTAAAGATTGGTCAGCGTCTGCACATTTTGGACAGTGCAGGTTATACCATGGTTAAACTCAACTGGTTTAACGGGCTTCGCATGCCTTCGGTTTACTGTGAACGCTCTAATGGTTCGATCGAAAAGCTGAACGAGTTCGACTACTCAGACTTTAAACGTTCATTGTCTCAATGGTCAGTGAAATAAGATTGACTGACTTCGACTAGCAACGAAAAAGAGAGCGACATTGGCGCTCTCTTTTTTTAACAAACTGCCTTAGCTTTCAACTAAGACGCGAGTATCTTCACTGAGAGACTCCAGTTCATTAGCGACATCTTTGATGTCGAGCTCTTTAGGTAATCTTATTGCCATATTTGCGGTAAATAGACTTGAACTGACACCGCCACCACCAGCGATAAATACGCGTTGACAATCCATATCTAGAATATTAATACCTTGGCCATCAAGTACATGAGTGATCTCATTGACAATACCCGCTCGATCGTTGGAATCGAGTCTTAATTGGTAGATGGTATCAACGTGATGATTGGCCTGATCGGATTCCGTGATTTGTACCAGTAAATCTGGGTGACCATTGAAAGCATCTTTGACCACCTCGGCATTCTCAGTAGGCAGCTCAACTTTTATTACCGCAGCAACTTGATCCTCAATAAAATTAACTTTGCTGATTAACCACTTACCACCATTCTCATGGGTGATTGCGGCTAACTGCTTAATTGTCGCAGGTGTTGCTTTACCGACGAAATTAACGATAAATGTGCTTTGCATAGTGGGCCTCCTAGCGTTGATACAGGCAAGATTCATCGGTCCAAACCTATAGGAGGATGACTGCCTAAATTCAGTTTAGGATTGTGGCAAATGTTAGGTTTGACTTGGGTCAACTTTTAAACCTAATCTATTGTTGGCATTACTAATATCACGTAGCGAGCACAAAAAAAGCGACGTGGAGACGTCGCTTTTTCATAGGATTGAGAGGTATTTAGAAGGTGATTTTCATTTCTACGCCGTAGAAAACATCATCGTAGCTCGCACCCGCATCCATGGCGAACTTAGCTGCATCTTGGTTACCAAACCAAGGTTTGCTGCTGTACTGGAACTCAGCGCTGCCGCCCCATGCGTCACTGACCCAGCCATGAATATGGCCAACAGGGTTGAGGAAGAATAGGGTAATGCCACCCATGGTTTCAGAACCCATGACTTCGCCACCAGAAGCTACGATATCTTGTTCTGCTTCGAACATCATTTCACCGACAACCGCACCAAAGAACGGAGTAATGAAGATATCTTGCCATGACGGGATCTCTGCGAAGGCCTCGACGCCGTATTCCCAGAAGAATGTCGACATAGTGGCAGAGTAAAGGAACGACTCAAATTCATTGAATCCAGCATGGCGAGCTGCGGTGTAGTAAACACCCCCAAAATATGGGTGCATGATGTAGTTGAGGAAATGTTCATCACGGTCCCAAACTGGGCCATCAGTGACGTTATTTTTCCATTTTTTACCAAGGCCACTTAAGTCACGATCTTCTTCATCCCACTTTGTAATAGATTCTGGAAGTAGTGTCATCAAGCCGACAGTTGCAACGCTTAAACCTAAGATGGTGTAAGTCTGACCCATAAGGTAGCCCCAATCTTTTTCGCTTGAAGGCGTGAGATATTTTGGCAGCCCCTGATCTTCAAGTTTGAGATCATTTTCGGTCAAACTTAACCAATAAGGATCTTTAGATTGATATTGATAGGAGTGATTGTAGAATGTGTCGGTCTCAGCTTGATCTACTGTATACGAAAACTCAATGTTTTGATTTGATTCATAAACATTAGCGTTGGCGCAAGCAGACGCTGACAACATTAAAGCAGCAATGCTTTTTTTGAACACAGAAAACTCCATCGTTATTATTTTAATGATCAGGTTCACAATTATCTTATAAACTTAGCGGAATAGAAACCCGTAATTGTCCTAAATAAGTAATTGGTTCGATTTTAGGACTATGAGAATAGTATTTATAAG
Source organism: Vibrio sp. M250220 (assembly GCF_036533795.1). Lineage (NCBI taxonomy): Bacteria > Pseudomonadati > Pseudomonadota > Gammaproteobacteria > Vibrionales > Vibrionaceae > Vibrio > Vibrio sp. M250220. The sequence goes on from NZ_JATABI010000040.1 coordinate 29,199, forward strand.
TTAAACTCACGAACGTGAGAGGTTTCCCACAAAGGATAAATGATGTTAAAAATCGCAATGCTAAGCACAGGGGAAGAAGTTCTTCACGGAGATATTGTTGATTCCAATGCTGCGTGGTTGTCACGTCGATTTTTCGAAAATGGTTACAGTCTGACCAAACGTTCAACGGTTGGCGATGAAATGTCTGCGCTAGTGGAAGAGCTTATGATGCTCAGTTTCAATAGCGACATTGTCATTGTAAATGGTGGTTTGGGGCCAACTAGCGATGATTTAAGTGCTCAGGCAGCCGCAGAAGCCGCCGAAACAGAGTTGGTGCTGTATCCTGAATGGTTGGAAAAACTAGAGCGTTTTTTTGCTGCTCGTGGTGTCACTATGCCAGAAAGCAATCGCAAACAAGCCATGTTGCCAAAAGATTCCGTTCTACTCGATAACCCGATTGGAACGGCTTGCGGGTTCAAAGTTACTTTCAATAACTGTGATTTTTATTTCACTCCTGGGGTACCGAGTGAATTCAAGTTAATGGTCGATCAACAGATCCTACCGGATATGAAGCAAGTTCATCCCGATATTGCGGGTCTCGAGTGCAGTAAACTCTACACATTTGGCACCTCAGAGTCTGCGCTGTCCGATAAACTTGATAAAGTTCAGTTGCCTCAAGGGTACACGCTTGGCTATCGTTCATACCTTCCATACATCGAAGTGAAACTGTTTGGTCCAAAGAACGATTTGGATAATCGCGTCAAGCTGCTACAAATCATTTTCAACTTGATTGAAAGTAATGTCGTGAGTGTCGATGAGTCGATGCCAGAACATCTTGCTTTCCTCATTCAAGAGAAACAGTACTCGATATCGACCGCTGAGCAGTCAACCTTTGGTGCGTTGTCTCAATGTTTGCACTCAGACTCCGAAGCAGCCCAATACTGTGGTCATGGTTGGGTGTTAGGTGAGCGTGTTGCTGTTGGAGATTCGAATGATGATCCATTGGCGGCGGCCTTTGCCCTTGTAGGTGCGACCAAAGATAAATGTGCAACGGATCTGGCGATTGTGACAGGTAAGGTATCCGACAAAACCTTTTCCGTGGCGATTGCGGCACCGGAGGGGGAGTGGGGGCAAACCTTGACCTTGAATCGTAATTACAGTCGCGATGAGCAAGTTCTCGTTATCACCACAGTGGCGGCAGATATGTTACGTCGTTACCTAAGCGCTAAGCCGATGTTCGTTTCCTACAGTTCTCTAACTAGAGAAAAGGAAATGTTCGTTCCACGAAACGTCCTCAAAGCATAGTTATTCAGCTAGAAGAGCGAGCCAGTTTTGTCAAACTGGCTCAGACTGCTGTTCTGTAATAAGTGAATGAATATGTTTCTTATTACTCGTGTCGTCTCATATTATTTTCTTATGCAAAAATCATATAATGCTTAACGCGATGATTTTCAATAGAACAGAAACTTGTCTTACTTTTGCAACGTGCATTCTTCACAATAACCTTTAAACTGACTATTCGATTTGCAAACTGTTCAAGGAGGTTCGCATGTTTGGTCAATCAAAAATCATTGTGTGGTATCAGGTTGCAAGCCAAAAAGTCCTTTTGGGTGAGGCGGTTAGGGATGGTCGTCAAGATATGATCTCATTATGGCTGCAAGCTCCAAAAGAGAAGCGAGGCGAAGATAGCCTTGGCTATCACCTATCGTTGTTCGATGACGATGGCAGGGAGATTGCAGACAAGTCTGTCTCCATGGTGACAGCCGATCAGTTTTTGTCGCGAGCTTAAATCTCAGGTACAACCACAAAATTAGTTTAGTTTTCACTTCACTGTTTTGGTGAATAGTTATTCATATTAGCGTTATCATTCGAAAGGTCTGGAGAATAGAATTTTGGCTTCTGATCAGTGAGTGGTAGGGTTTTGTGACTGACACAGCGAGTTAGAGATGTAATGGAATATGTTTTTCTAAACGCTGTGATCAGACCTTATTCCTACGATTAAATCCAGCAAATTTACGACTAATGGATGAGACGAGTCTTCTTGCAACAAAAGGTTAATCCGTTAAGCTGAAGAACACAAAATAAAACGGCCGACACCATAATGATATCGGCCGTTTGTGGTTAGAACAGTGCAAGTTGTTATGCGCGCTTCTCTTTTAGTACGTAGTTGACACCCTCAATCTCGATGTCTGACTTCGCTTTACAGATGCACGGCAAAATCTCTTTCTCTAGCGTGTAAGCCATTGCAAAACCAACGTATTCCACTTCTCCAAAAACCAGGGTGCAGCGGCAAGCGCCACAATGACCATCTCGACAGTTATATTCTGGCTCTAACCCAGCGTTTTCCATCGTTTCCAAAATGGTATTTGATGGGTGAGACTGGATAGCAGTGAGGCCGTTAATTTTGATATTGGGCATTACAGTTCAAAGTCCTTGAAGTCGTCCGCGCGAACATCACTGTCGATCTGACCGACAAGGTAAGATGAGATTTCTGCTTCTTGCGGCGCAACCTGCACGTTGTCTGAAGATAACCATGCATTGATCCAAGGAATCGGGTTAGATGTCGCTTCAGGGTAAGCCGCATCAAGACCGACAGCCTGCATACGGATGTTGGTGATGTATTCAACGTATTGGCAAAGAATGTCTTTGTTCAGACCGATCATCGAGCCATCTTTGAATAGGTATTCCGCCCACTCTTTCTCTTGCTCTGCTGCTGCTTTGAACAGATCGAAACACTCTTGCTTACACTCTTCAGCGATTTGCATGAATGAGAAGTCATCCTGACCGTTGCGCAGTAGGTTGATCATATGCTGCGTACCGGTTAAGTGAAGTGCTTCATCACGAGCAATTAGCTTGATGATTTTAGCGTTACCTTCCATAAGCTCACGTTCAGCAAATGCGAATGAACAAGCAAAACTTACGTAGAAACGAATGGCTTCTAATGCATTAACCGACATTAGACACACATATAGTTTCTTCTTCAGGTCATGCAGTTTAATGGTGATCTCTTCACCGTTAACCTGATGAGTGCCTTCGCCATAGCGGTGGTAGTCATTGGTCATCTTAATCAGATCATCGTAGTAGTGAGAAATGTCTTCAGCACGTTTTAGGATATGCTCGTTCTCTACGATATCGTCAAACACCAAACCAGGGTCGTTCACGATGTTACGAATGATGTGCGTGTATGAGCGAGAGTGAATCGTTTCAGAGAAAGACCAAGTCTCGATCCACGTTTCTACTTCTGGTAGTGACACAAGGGGAAGTAGTGCAACGTTTGGGCTACGACCTTGAATAGAATCAAGCAAGGTTTGGTATTTTAGGTTAGAGATGAAAATGTGTTTTTCATGCTCTGGTAGCTTGTTGTAATCGATACGGTCGCTAGATACGTCAACTTCTTCTGGACGCCAGAAAAATGAAAGCTGCTTTTCAATCAGCTTTTCGAAAATCTCAAATTTCTGTTGGTCGTAGCGCGCTACGTTTACTGACTGGCCTAAGAACATTGGTTCTTTTAGCTGGTCATTTTTGTTTCGGTTAAAAGTACTGTAAGCCATGATGCCTCAATTCCTTTTATGCCCCTCGTTACAAGAGGGGCGAATAATTTGTTATGCCTTAGCCACTGAAAGTGGGCCAGGGATTAAATCTTACAACCGCCGCCTGCGCAATCGTCATCTTGTGGTTGTACAGCGTCCTTCTGGTCGTCGCTCGCACCATCACGTGTGTTATGGTAGTAAAGCGTCTTAACACCGAACTTATACGCAGTAAGAAGATCTTGCAGCAGTTTCTTCATTGGTACTTTACCGCTTTCGAAACGCGTTGGGTCGTAGTTAGTGTTTGCAGAGATAGCTTGGTCAACAAACTTCTGCATGATACCAACTAGGTGCAAGTAACCTTCGTTCGAACCAATGTTCCACAGAAGTTCGTAGTTGTCTTTGTACTCAGTAAACTCAGGAACAACTTGCTTCAAGATACCATCTTTAGACGCTTTCACTGATACATAGCCACGTGGCGGCTCAATGCCGTTAGTCGCGTTAGAAATCTGAGAAGAGGTCTCAGAAGGCATCAATGCTGTTAAGGTAGAGTTACGCAGACCATGTGTCATGATCTCTTGGCGTAGGCCATCCCAGTCATAGTGCAGCGGCTCATCACAGATCTTATCCACGTCTTTCTTGTAAGTGTCGATAGGAAGTAGACCTTTCGCGTAGTTTGTCTCTTCGAATAGAGGACACTTACCTTGCTCTTTTGCTAGTGCTACTGATGCTTTCAACAAGTAGTATTGAATCGCTTCAAATGTACGGTGAGTTAGGCCGTTTGCGCTGCCATCAGAGTATTTCACGCCATTCTTAGCAAGGTAGTAGGCGTAGTTGATAACGCCCACACCTAGAGTACGACGGTTCATAGTAGATTTGTACGCCGCTGGAAGAGGGTAGTCTTGGTAATCAAGCAGTGCGTCAAGAGCGCGAACAACAAGATCTGACAGCTCTTCAAAATCGTCGAGCGACTTAATTGAACCCAAGTTAAATGCAGACAGAGTACACAGTGCGATTTCGCCTGAGTCATCTTCAACGTTGGTTAACGGTTTGGTCGGCAGTGCAATCTCAAGACACAGGTTAGACTGACGGACTGGTGCAACTTCAGCGTCAAATGGGCTGTGAGTATTACAGTGGTCAACGTTCTGAATGTAGATACGACCTGTAGAGGCACGCTCTTGCATCAAGATAGAGAACATCTCAATTGCTTTTACGGTCTCTTTTTTGATTGATGGATCATTTTCATATTGAACGTATAGGCGCTCAAACTCATCTTGGTTCTGGAAGAACGCGTCGTAAAGTCCAGGAACGTCAGAAGGCGAGAATAGCGTGATGTTGCCACCCTCAACCAGACGTTGGTACATCAAACGGTTCAACTGAACGCCGTAGTCCATATGACGAACACGGTTTTCTTCTACACCACGGTTATTTTTCAGGACCATAAGTGCTTGAGATTCACCGTGCCATAGTGGGTAAAATACGGTCGCTGCACCGCCACGAACGCCGCCCTGAGAACAACATTTCACCGCAGTTTGAAAATACTTGTAGAACGGGATACAACCAGTGTGGAATGCTTCGCCACCACGGATCTCTGAACCTAGAGCGCGGATACGACCTGCGTTGATACCGATACCAGCACGTTGTGATACATAACGAACGATAGAGCTCGCCGTCGCATTGATAGAATCTAAGCTATCACCACACTCGATCAGTACACATGAACTGAACTGACGAGTAGGAGTACGTACACCAGACATAATTGGTGTAGGTAGAGAAATTTTGAATGTTGAAGTCGCATCGTAGAAACGCTTGATGTAATCAAGACGAGTCTCTTTTGGATACTTAGCAAACAAACAAGCCGCAACAAGAATGTATAGGAACTGAGCACTTTCGTAGATCTGGCCTGATACGCGGTTTTGTACAAAGTACTTACCTTCAAGCTGTTTAACAGCTGCGTATGAGAAATTCAGGTCACGCTTGTGGTCTAAGTAGTTATCTAGCTCATCCAGTTCTGCTTTGGTGTAATCTTCCAGAATGTGCTTATCGTATTTACCTAGCTCAACAAGATGAGATACATGAGCATACAGTGCTGGTGGCTCATATTGACCGTACGCTTTTTTGCGCAGGTGAAATACAGCCAGACGAGCAGCAAGATATTGGTAGTCAGGTGTCTCTTCAGAGATTAAGTCAGCCGCTGATTTGATGATAGTTTCATGAATATCAGAGGTTGTAATCCCATCGTAGAACTGAATGTGAGCGCGTAGTTCTACTTGAGATACAGAGACGTTATCTAGACCTTCTGCAGCCCAGGTAATAACGCGATGGATCTTTTCAAGATCAATACTTTCTTTGCGTCCGTTACGCTTTGTAACGGTAAGTTGTTGGTTCATTCTGCTTCATTTCCCTAACAAAACTGATTAAAGCCGGATTTTTGTGTAATTCTTGTAAAATTCGTTCCGGCTTTGTGATCAAAGTCTATCTATATATTGTAGTACAAACACAACATATAGGGGTGTACCGAGGTGCGGATTACAAGATAGTGCTATCCCCACTGTATTTCAAGTTGCAGATCTTGGATGACTTGTGGATAACTAACAAAAATGAAAAAAACAGTAAGTGTCTACTAACCGATGAAGTTAGAGCAGCAAAGATTGTGTAAAACTGCACTTTGAGGATCGGTTTAGAAGTAACCATAAACAAAAAAAAATCCCTTGATCTTTACTCAATTTTGAGTGCGATTATTGAGTTGATTAAATTGGAATCAGATCGACAAAAATAGGTTAAAAAAGAACTAAAAAAGGCGGTGAGCTTGTGCTGCCGCCTTAAACATAACCTTGTCTTTAATCAGGTGAAATTTGCTAAAACTTTTGAGTGTGGACGATGTAGTTCACGTCAACATTTCGACCTAGTTTATAGGTGTCGGTAAGAGGGTTGTAGTGCAGACCAGTTATCGCCATTTCAGTCAAATCTGTGTTGTCGACCATCTTGATTAGCTCAGCAGGGCGAATAAACTTATCGTGGTCATGCGTCCCTTCAGGAACGATTTTAAGCAGCTTCTCTGCACCCACAATCGCAAACAGATACGACTTAACGTTACGGTTGAGAGTAGAGAAGAAAACATGACCACCAGGCTTTACAAGTGCTGCACATGAGCGAATGACTGACTGAGGATCAGGAACATGTTCTAGCATCTCCATACAGGTCACAACATCGTACTTACCTGCATTGTCGACAGCGTGATCTTCGATGGTACTCTGGATGTAAGTGAGCTTAGTTCCTGTTTCAAGGGCATGAAGGCGAGCAACTTCAAGGGGCTCTTTACCCATATCTAGACCAGTCACCACAGCACCTTGCTTTGCCATGCTTTCAGCAAGAATACCGCCACCACAACCGACATCGAGGACGTTTTTTCCAAATAAGCCGTCAGCCTTGTCAAGAACATAGTCTAAACGTAATGGGTTGATTTGGTGTAGTGGCTTAAATTCGCCCTCCAAATCCCACCAGCGTGAGGCCATATCCTCAAACTTCTTAATTTCATTTGGATCGACGTTTTGTGATTGGGTCATAACAACTCTATTAATTAACCAGCTTCCTTGAAGGGGGCATTATACCCTTTAAATGATAACACTCCACAAGGAGGGGGCACTTTTATCGATTGTTGAACAAAATGTAGCCACTAATCAGCAAGATATAAGATCAGTGTGCAATTTCTCGGCGTTTGATTCACAACCAACCTCACAACCTGATAAAAGGAGAGGGAAAGTAATGCCGAACTACTGAAATGTATGTTATATTTTTGCACCTTAAACGTATTGTACATACGATCTATAAATAGAGGGATAATGGCTCTATGAGCGATCTAGCGAAAGAGATCACGCCCGTAAACATTGAAGATGAGCTTCGAGGTTCATACCTAGACTATGCGATGTCAGTTATCGTTGGTCGTGCTCTTCCAGATGTGCGTGATGGCCTAAAGCCTGTACACCGCCGCGTTTTGTTCGCGATGAATGTACTTGGTAACGATTGGAATAAACCATATAAAAAATCTGCCCGTGTTGTTGGCGACGTAATCGGTAAATATCACCCACATGGTGATATCGCTGTGTACGATACTATCGTACGTATGGCACAGCCGTTTTCGCTCCGTTACATGCTAGTCGACGGTCAAGGTAACTTCGGTTCGATCGATGGTGACTCAGCGGCGGCAATGCGTTACACCGAAGTTCGCATGGCTAAAATCGCCCACGAACTTCTCGCAGACCTAGATAAAGAAACAGTGGACTATGTACCAAACTACGACGGTACTGAACAAATTCCAGCTGTTCTACCTACAAAAATTCCTAACCTGCTGGTAAACGGTGCTTCTGGTATCGCGGTAGGTATGGCAACCAACATTCCACCACATAACCTTGGTGAAGTGATTGATGGCTGTCTTGCGTACATCAATAATGAACAAATCACTATTGATGAGCTGATGGATTACATTCCAGGCCCAGACTTCCCGACAGCGGCGCTAATTAGCGGTCGCAAAGGTATCGTAGATGCCTACAAGACTGGCCGTGGCAAGATCTACATGCGTTCTAAAGCGGAAATCGAGACAGAAAAGAATGGTAAAGAGACCATCATTGTTACCGAGATCCCTTATCAGGTAAACAAAGCTCGCTTGATTGAAAAAATTGCGGAGCTTGTAAAAGATAAGAAAGTAGAAGGCATCAGTGCACTGCGCGACGAGTCTGATAAAGACGGTATGCGCATTGTTATCGAATGTAAGCGCGATGCAGTAGGCGAAGTGGTTCTAAACAACCTTTACGCTCAAACTCAGTTGCAGACAACGTTCGGCATCAACATGGTTGCACTGAACAATGGTCAACCTCAGCTATTCAACCTGAAAGATATGTTGAAGTGCTTCGTTGATCACCGTCGTGAAGTGGTGACTCGTCGTACTATCTACGAACTACGTAAAGCGCGCGACCGTGCACATATCCTAGAAGGTTTAGCACTAGCGTTAGCGAACATCGATGAAATCATCGACCTTATCCGTAACGCACCAACGCCAGCTGAAGCTAAAGCAGGCTTGGTTGCTCGCGGCTGGGATTTGGGTAATGTGGCGGCGATGCTAGAGCGCGCTGGTACTGACGCTGCTCGTCCAGATTGGCTAGAAGCTCAATACGGTATCCGTGATGGCTTGTACTTCCTGACAGAAACTCAAGCACAAGCAATTCTAGACCTACGTCTACACAAACTAACAGGTCTTGAGCACGAGAAAATTCTTGATGAATACAAGCAACTTCTAGAAGAGATTGCTGAACTGATGCACATCCTTGCAAGCACAGAACGCTTGATGGAAGTGATCCGTGAAGAACTTGAATCTGTTCGTGATGCGTTTGGCGATGTTCGTCGTACAGAAATTACTGCCGCAAGCCATGATATCGACATGGAAGAGCTGATTGCTCGTGAAGACGTAGTAGTAACACTTTCTCACGAAGGTTACGTCAAATACCAAATCCTAAGCGATTACGAAGCTCAGCGTCGTGGTGGTAAAGGTAAGAGCGCAACTAAGATGAAAGAAGAAGACTACATTGAACGTCTTCTAGTGGCGAATACCCACGACAACATCCTATGTTTCTCTACTCGCGGTAAGACATACCGCTTGAAAGTGTACCAACTACCGCTAGCAAGTCGTACTGCACGTGGTAAACCAATCGTCAACATTCTTCCACTGGAAGAAGGCGAGCGTATTACCGCGATTCTGCCAGTCTCTGAGTTCAGTGCCGATAAGTTTATCTTTATGGCGACTGGCGACGGTACAGTTAAGAAAACGTCACTGGATCAGTTTGCAAACGTTCGTTCAAATGGTCTGATTGCGGTTAATCTACGTGAAGATGACTCTCTGATCGGTGTTGACATTACAGACGGTCAAAGTGACATCATGCTGTTCTCTAAAGCGGGTAAAGTTGTTCGCTTTAGTGAAGATAAAGTACGTGCAATGGGACGTACAGCGGCAGGTGTTCGTGGTATGAAACTGGCCGATGACGATCAAGTAGTATCGCTAATTGTTCCTTCTAACGAGGGTGACATCCTGACTGTGACTCAAAACGGTTTTGGTAAGCGTACTGAACTTACAGAGTACCCAATCAAAGGACGCGCAACACAAGGTGTAGTATCAATCAAGGTTTCTGAACGTAACGGCCCAGTGGTTGGTGCGGTTCAGGTAGAGGAAGGCGACGAGATGATGATGATCACCGACGCTGGAACCTTGGTTCGTACACGCGTAGCGGAAGTAAGCCAAGTGGGTCGTAACACTCAAGGTGTGACGCTCATCCGTACTTCAGCTGATGAAAGCGTTGTTGGTCTACAGCGAATTGACGAAGTTGAAGAAGCTGAACTTCCAGAAGGTGAAGAGGGTGTTGAAGGTGAACAAACTGTATCATCAGAAGCACCAGAGGCAGACCAAAAAAGTGATGATACTGAAGCCTAAGCTAAAGTAATAATCTAATTAATGAGGAATGCCAGACGAAAGTCTGGCATTTTTTTTGTCTTTTTATTTAAGGTGATAGAGGTCATAGGAACATTTTCGACTATGCTTTAGGTTAGTAGTATAATCATTTAATGGTATTGTGTTCTATTTAATGATTGTGCATACTGTATGCTTCTTGGTCATTTATAGGCTTATTTGCAGGCATTTTTAGTAAGGAGGGTTGAGTGCAGTTGAAGCATTTCAATCGAGTAGTCCAATATGGTGTAACAGCTTTTTTCTTTATTTCTGTTGCCCTAATAACCTATACACTTATCTCTGAACATAAGTCTATTCGTCTGCTTTACACTGCGTTTCCTATTGCTATGTTAGTCGCTTACTTTTCACCTCATAGGCGACTTAAAATTATTGCAAGTTTGGTCTCTTTATTCTTGATCTTCGGAGGTTCGATTATCGAACCTTTAGAGATGGATGCCATTGAAGAAAGCTTACTTGTCTTACCCCTCTGCTACATCATCTTGTTTCCAGGTTCACTGTGGCCAATCGCGGTGGGACTTGGGCTGATAGGCAGCTACCTTATTGATCTTCCTACTGAAGAGTTTGACGAGTTCGTCGAAGATGCAATTGAAGTACTCTTTATTACGATATTTGCCACAGTGATGACCTTCTATCAGCAAAAAGCGAAAAAGCAATCACGGTTGTATAAGCGGGCAAGTTTGACTGACTATTTGACCAATCTGCCTAATCGTAAGTCCTTTTTCCAAGCGGTGAGTGACCTTAGTTCCAGTGATCAGATGGACTATGCAGCGATTCAGGTCGGCTTGAACAACTTAAAGAAAGTGAATGACGATTTGGGCTACGGTTATGGTGATGAATTACTGTATCAATTCGCTTGCCACATTAAAAGACTTGTAGGTGGACACGGAAAACTATTTCGCTTAGGCGGTGATGAACTGATTATCTTGGTTGCCTGCCAGAATGGCGAACTCTATGAAGTGAATAAACTTATCGATCGACTTGAGGCGCATCATGACACAGTGTGTAAGATCCACAACACTTCGCACAGACTGAGATACAGAGGAGGATGTGCTCTGCTAAGTGATGCGCAAAATAACATCAAAGTATGGGGAAAAAACGTCGATGCGGCTGTTGCTCGAGGCAAGCAGAACGAATCGATTCGTGTCCAATGGTACGATGATGAATTGATGGATGAGACGATTCGTGCGCATCAGATTGAAATAGAACTCAAAGGCGCGATTGATAACCAGCAATTGTTCCTTGTCTATCAGCCAAAAGTCGATTTAGAAAGCAATAAGATCGTCGGTGCGGAAGCCTTGATCCGCTGGCTGCATCCAGATTTAGGGCTTGTGGCACCCAATGATTTTATTGGTGTTGCGGAGCGAACCGCGCAAATCATCCCAATCGGCCGATGGGTTTTCGAACAAGCCATTATTCAGGCTAAGGCTTGGCTCGATAAGGGCTCGCTGATTCCTATTTCTATCAATGTTTCCAGCGTTCAGTTTGCTCATGACGATATCTTTCCTTACATCATGGAACAGCTAGAGAAACACAAGTTGCCAGCCAATTGTTTGCAGATTGAAATCACCGAAACCGCAATGATGGATAAGCATTCCCAAGTTGCTCAGACTTGTAAAAAACTTCAAGACCTAGGGGTCACGATAGCCATTGATGATTTTGGGGTGGCGTATTCTTCATTGAACTATCTAAAACATCTACCTATCGATGTGGTCAAGATCGACAAGTCATTTATTGATGACTGCGTAGAAGACGTCACCGACCATATGATTGTTCGAACCATAATCCAAATGGGACACAACCTAAACAAAACGGTGATTGCCGAAGGGGTAGAAGTCGACGAGCAACTCGAATTACTGCGTCGGGAAAAATGTCATCAGTATCAGGGTTACCTTTTTTCCAAGCCCATTTCTGCCGCAGAGTTTAATCAATTACTCATACAATAGTTGACAAATTGATGTCAAAAGTGGGTATAGAGTGCTGTGGTGATGACATGCGCAAAAAACACCGTCATACGTTTATTAAAATATCGGGATAACAATACGTTATCTTAAGTCAAGATACTGACATTAATTGGTGCAAATGTAAGAAATTGCCGATAAAATTCCCTTCCTGTCTGTTCCACTAATTGTATAGAAACCATGAAACTATCCTTAAAACAAAAACTCATCGGCGCGAGTTTAATCGCCGTTGTGCTGATGGCAAGCGCTTTGACGTGGCTATCCGCCGATCAACTATCAAAACAAACACGTAATGGTGTCAATGCACGTGCAACAAGCTTAGCAAATGCGGCATCTGCAGGCGTTTCGGACTGGATATCGATCCGTAAAGATATTGCCAGTGCATTCAACGACTACAGCCGTGAAGCCGATGTGGTTCCGTTCCTGCAGCAAGCACGCAAAGCGGGCGGTTTTGATGACATTTTCCTTGGTACGCCAGAAGGTGGGATGTACCGATCACACCCTGAACGTAATCGTGCAGATTACGACCCACGCGTTCGTCCTTGGTATATCGATGCGAGTAATGCGGGTAAACAGATCATTACCACAGCCTACACCGACGCAATCACCAATGCGTTACTAGGGTCTGTTGATCTTTCGTGATGATTTTTTGAACGGCATGGTGAAGGTTATAATCATTTCGCCAAAAACAAATCACAACTGAGTTCACCATGCCAAGGACAATGCTAACTGATAAACGATGGGAAAAGCTACTTCAAGTGATGAC